>NZ_AAWS01000016.1 GCF_000169175.1 Microscilla marina ATCC 23134 | reverse complement strand
CCCCGCTACTTTTTTTTAAAGTTTTTTGAGGTAACCGTAGTTTTGACCAGATTTTACGTATTTCTTAGTGTTTTTATCAGTTCCAGCATACTTGCATACCCGGCATTTTTGGCAAACCTGTTTAGTCGGGTTTTGGTTGTATCGCCTTTTTCGTTGAGCTCTTTGCCTATTTTACTGTAAGACTCTCCCCTACACAATAGCCTGACTGCCTCTTGGTCTATGAATTTTAGTTTGATGCCCTTTGTGTCTAAGACATGCACCACCTCCATTACCAAGGCATTTTCTTTAGCTATGGGGTCAGGTGTAGGTACAGGCACTTGTTTATTGCGTTGCCGTATGCGCCAGCCAAACGCCACTCCTGCCAAACCTATCAATACGCTCAGTCCCACTATTACCCCTTGCCAGCCCTTGTTACTTTGAGTTGGTTGGTTATCTCGAGGCAAGCCAACACTTCCCAACTGTTGACTATAGTAATCTTCTTTGAGCTTAAGGGTTTTGTTAGCAAACTTTAGGTTCTTTTGGGCAAGCTTAAGCTGTCCCTGGTAGCTTAAGCGGATGCTGTTGGGCAGTGTCTTTAGCTTGAGGGCATCGTCATACATGGCTATTGCCTGAGCGCTGATAGCCTTGCGGGTGGGGGCATCGGGGGCAGCAGCAAGGGCACGTACCAACAACGAATCGCAACGGGCAAATACCTGGCGGGTGCGATTAGGAGCATTTAACCGACTTAGATACAGCCCAAAAGTATGGCACCAAAGCAACTCGGTCAACGGGCGCTTCGACAGCTTTTGGGCAGCTTGCAAGTGGGGCAAAGCCTGGCGTATTTGCTTATTGAACATGAGGTATTTTGCCAATAGGGTGTGCTGGAGAGCTATTCTATCGGGTGTTTTGATAGGGTAATTTTTTAAGGCCTTGCGTTGGTATACTACAGCGGAGTCTTTAAGCCCAAAATGTACAAAGGCGGCAGCCAACTCATGATAAGCAATGCCTATGTTTTTAGCGTCTACCTGCTGCCTTAGCCGTATTACCTTATGTAATACTGTGAGAGCACTGTCGTTATCTTGTTTTTTTAAAATCATTCCCTTTAGTTCATAGGCATAGCTAAGGCTATAGGTATCTTTTTGCTTTGCAAAATAAGCAATACTTTGTTTGTTTAAACTATCTGCTTTCTTGTAGTCTCCTATTGCGAGGTAAGTAGATGCTAAGTTATTGATAGCCTTATATTTTTTGGTAGTATTGGGTGCTATTTGTGCCGCTTTCTGGTAGCCTTGTATTGCCAGCCCTGGCAAACAAAGTTTATAGGCAGTATAGGCAAGTAAATAATTGGCATCATAACTCTGTTGGGGAGTGTAGGCAAGCGGCAGGCTTTTGTGTGCCCAATACAATGCCGAATCGGGTTGGGTAGTTGTAAATGCATAGGCTTTTTTGTAAGTTTCTGTAAAATTGGTTTGTGCCTGGGGAGAGCCCAAGCCACCCAATAGCCATAGTATCATAAGAGTAAGCTGTTTCATGATCTTAAATTAGAGGGATTGTTATAAATAATTATGCGGGTTAGATGTTTGAGATTCCTACAAGAAACGGGTTAATTGTTTAATTTTTATCATTAATTTTTTATCCAATGAAAAACAAAGCCAAAAGCACCTGGGGGCAATTTGCCACGGTAGCCTTGCCCACCCACTACCAGCGCCAAATAAAAGGGGGTACATGTTGTAATGATGGTGGGCAAATACCTCCACCACCTCCAAAAACAACAACACAAACTACCTAAAACAAGGGGAAAAGTTCTGGTTATATTACACGGTATATACACAAGGTTTTGCCGCCCCTTGCCCAGTATGGGCAAGGGGTTTTTAGTAGGTGGGGGGGCAGCATGGGGCAGCGTTATGTTCATCACATACAAAGGATTATAGTTTAGTTTTTGATAGTATCGGGTACTTGCATTGGGGCACAACAAAATGTGTTTGCCTTATCGCAAATCTAAGCCTACGCCCCCAACTATGCAAGCCTATAGCCGCGTGTTTACTTTTTGTATACTTATTTTTCAGGCGGTATTCCTGCTTGGGGGCGGGGACACCACCTGCGCTAAGCAACTGATAGTCAGAGGCTCAAATGGGGACATACGCCTCTTTAAAAAAGGATTTATCCTTAAACATCCAAGGGTATTCGCTTGGATTGAAACCATTTGAAACCCCGCCTGAGGGTGGTTTCGGGCAGGGTAGGTGTTTGTGGGGCTAAGTTGTCACCTTGTATTTTTACCTATCTGCACAAGCAGCTCATCCGCCTTTGCCCACGCGGGCAACACTTTTTTACCAGCCAGAAACTTAAGTTAAAAAAACTACGCCCTATAGAGGAGTAGTTACCAAAAGCGGCTTTTTGTATACTTGTTTTGGGGGCGTGTGACTGCCTTGAGGGAAGCAACAATAAAACAGGTAATGCATTGATTATAAAGTAGATAATCCGCTTAGAAACTGCTTTGTGAGTGCGCCCTGCAAAACTCAAGCGGTTTACCTGAGTTTTGCGGGTTTGCCACTATTTGAAACTTTGTATTGGGTGGTTTCAAATAGTTTCAACGCCCATGCGTAACCTACCCTTCTGGCACAAATAGGCTTCTTCCCTCATCCCTTCAATCCTACCAAGACTAGATCACCTTACTGGGGTAAACCTTCCTGCTTTATGCTTGACAATAGAGGGAATTACCTTTATTTACTGATTTGCCACCATTTGAAACTTTGTTTTGGGTGGTTTTAAAAAGTTTCAACGCCTATGCGTACCCCTACCTCTAGCGAAGGTCTTACCGCAGGGTGACCTGAGCAACGCCGCTCGACAATTTAAAAACCAACTTATTTTTGAAAAACCTTATGCACTCACTTTAGGGTTGGCAAGTGTTCCGTCATTCGCCGGAATGGTTGGGCTCATAGGTTAGGCTAACGCCTTAAGATCAACACGGGGAAGCGGTATTTATAAACTTTCTGTTTTTTCAAAAAACGGATAGACAATCTTGAATTTACTGTGCTGGACACAAGCGTTAGAAGAATGGCTCTTTAAATAATTCAATAAAACCTCTAGGTCATCCACCTCTGTTTTTTGTTGAAAATCTATTTTTGGGGGGGGTGTTCCTGGGGGTTGGGGCAGGAACAAAACCAAGCCAACCCGCTGACCCACAGCGGCTACCGCAGGAACAAAATCAAAGCATTTGGGCAAAGTTTGTTCTTTGTATTTAAGAGGTTTTTTTCGGTGATTTGCTTGGGTAGGGGCAGGAGATGTGGGCAAAAACAAGCCCCAGCCAAGGTGGGCTTGAGCGGGGCAGGCATTTGGCTACTCTATCAGTTGGAGTATTTGGCGGCGGTATTTTTTGGGGTGTTTTATTTCGCCTACTAAGTATACACCAAGATAACTCTAAATAAGTCAAGTATTTTACTCCCCTAAGTTTTTTATCATTCGAGTACTTCTTGTTGAAAGGGCGATAATCTACTCCAAAGTTAAAACGATCATTTTGGTCTGAATATAACCGAGTGGAAAACCACATGAAGTATTTTTTATAACGAAAAATTATCGTTCCCCTTTGCCCTTTTTCAAACCGAGGGTTGATAAAACTATTGTTTTTGATCACAGGCTTTATAATGGTAGTTTTGAGCGAATCTTCCAACACCAAATAAATCTTAAAGTCATCGTGTAGCTGTACCTTTTTGCCGTCTTTGGTAAAGCTAATCGTTCTTATGTATGACTGCCCAAAGGCACTACCTGCCAGGCACAAAGCAAAGCAGGTAGTAATGAGTATTTTTTGCATGTGATTTTATTTAATTTTCACAAAATGTTTGAAAAACCAGTCTCTAGCTACTCTATCAGCTTGAGTATTTTGCGGCGGTATTTTTTAGTTTTTTTCAGTTCTATTCTTACTCTCGATTTAGAATAAGGCCAACTTAAGTAAACTATACGCCGTACTTTTTTAAGTTTTTCTCCATTAGTAAACTTCTTATCAAACGGCTTGTAATCTATTCCAAAATCATAAGCAATGTCCTGTTTCATATCAACCCTTTGGGTAAAGCCTATCAAGTATTTTCTATACTTAAACACAAGCATTCCTTTTTGCCCTTCTTTAAAATTGGGTATAAAAAAACTATTATTCTTAACTACAGGTTTTATTACCGTAGTTTTGAGCGAGTCTTGCAATACTATATAAATCTTAAAATCGTCTTGCAATTTGATCTCTTTACCATCTTTAAAAAAACTTACCAGCCCTTTGGGACTTTGTGCATACATAATATTTGAAACAAATAATACCCCGCATATCACTATGAATACTTTTTTCATTGTTGAGTCATTTATTTAATTTTCACAAAATGTTTGAGGGGCATGGTAGCCACTACCCCATTGCCATTGTAAATATACACCGTTTTGTCGCGTGCCCCTATCACATAGCTATTGCCTGTTACATGGTAAGGGTTGGCGTCTTTGTCGGGATTGGCTCGCTCTCTAGCGTTGGGTATGTCTCCTTCGCCATTTTTATTAGAAGGAGCTTGTTCAAAGTCATACTTTTGACCGTTAGCAGCTATCGCAGTACCTTTCGGGTGCACATGGTAAGTACCATGAATGGTTTTGAGGTTGTCGGTTGAACTCTCCCCGCTAAATACGTCTACACTAGCCTTTACTCCAGGACCAGGTACAGTATACTCTCCAGGCAAAGCTTCTACTATATTTTCGTTGCCTTTATTATCGAGCCCAAACATCCCTCCTTCTTCGTGAAAGCCCCCCTTTTTATCGCCTACGGTGGCATTGGGTTGGTTAGAACGTTTGACCGCCTCTAGCATTGCCTGGCGCACCGCATAGCTGGGCAGCACCACCGCCGAGCGTACCTCGCTCAAGGGGGTACAAGCCCCGTGTTTGTGGGCATCTTTTATTGCCTTGCGTTCTTTTTTGTTGGTTACCAGGTATACAGTGTCGTTGGCTTGGTCGTGGCTGCCCAGGTATTTCCCCTTGCGGCTGTAGTAGCCCCCGGTAGTGCTTTTTGGGGTGGGGGCGAGCGTTGCCAGGTGAGCAAACTGTTTGTTGCGCGCTGCACTCCTGTCTATATTGCGGTGTTTGGAGGGTACAGGCGTCATCTTACTTTTGTAAGGGCTACCAGAGTATTGCATGGTAGATGAATAGGGGATGCTGTTGTGTTGGTTGTTTTTTTTAGGTGTATGCATATCTTTGGCGGGCTTAGGTCATAAGCCTTGTTTAAGTGTTGGATAAAAAAGATTAAAATTATGAGCACAAAGGTAAGGGGAAGCACCTCAGCCATGCAAGCCCAACGTGGGCACGTTTACTTTTTGTATACTTATTTTTTGGTGGTGTCCCTGCTTTGGGCGCGGGGATGCTGCTAGTGCTAAATATTTGATAGTCAATGATTAAGTCGGGGACATGCCCCACGCTTGCCAAAACTATTTGTCCCTGCGTTTAAACCCGGAGTTTACCTACTAACATCGGGTTTGCCACTATTTGAAACTTTGTATTGGGTGGTTTCAAATAGTTTCAACGCCCATGCGTAACCTACCCTTCTGGCACAAATAGGCTTCTTCCCTCATCCCTTCAATCCTACCAAGGCTAGGTCGCCTTACTGGGGTAAGTCTCCCGGCTTTATGCTTGACAATAGAGGTTAGTTGGGAGTCAATCGTTGGGAGTCAGGAGACTATTGGCTACAACTTGCCATTGCACGAAGGTTAAAAACTTTCTACCCCTAGCGAGGGTCTTACCGCAGGGTGACCTGAGCAACGCCGCTCAACAATTTAAAAACCAACTTATTTTTGAAAAACCTTATGCACTCACTTTAGGGTTGGCAAGTGTTCCGTCATTCGCCGGAATGGTTGGGCTCATAGGTTAGGCTAACGCCTTAAGATCAACACGGGGAAGCGGTATTTATAAACTTTCTGTTTTTTCAAAAAACGGATAGACAATCTTGAATTTACTGTGCTGGACACAAGCGTTAGAAGAATGGCTCTTTAAATAATTCAATAAAACCTCTAGGTCATCCACCTCTGTTTTTGTTGAAAATACCTGACTTGAGTCTCTATATAGTTGCTTTTAATGCCAAACAAGTCGTAAACTGCTTGGCTCTTGAGGAGGTTTACAACCTTTTTCATCTTTATATTATACAATTTAAAACAATCAATTTACTTTCTTTGTTTTGTATAAAATATGCTCCTATTGGTCGGTTTTTGCAGTACTGGCATAATGCTGGCACGTATACCCTTATACGATCACAACTTAATAAACCTATGAAACACCTTTTTACAACTATATTAATCACTTTGTTGTTTAGCACGGGCAACGCCCAAAACCTACACACTGCCCAAGGGGTAAGCTATCTTGATGCTACCGAAGCTCAGGTAATATACCTCATGAACGTAGCACGCCACGATGGTAATCAGTTTATCAAAAAGTATCTTGATAAATATGTGGCAGACAAAGGGATGCAAGGCAACCGATACGTAAAGTCGTTGTATGCCGATTTGCGTAAAACTAAAGGGGTGGTACCTTTGTTGCCTTCCGAAAAATTGACCAAGGCTGCTTTGTTCCACGCCAAAGACATGGGCACCACCGGAGAGGTGGGACATAACTCTAGTGATGGAACCAGTTTTGTAAAACGCTTGCGCAGATATGTGTCTGGTGCCATTGCCGAAAACTGTTCTTACGGGCACAACGATGCCTTAGGCATTGTATTACAATTATTGATAGACGATGGCATACCTTCGTTGGGGCACCGCAAAACCATACTTGACCCTACTTATAAATATGTGGGGGTAGCTATAGAGCCTCACAAAAAGTATCGTTATAATTGTGTCCAGGATTTTTCAGACAGAAATTAGTCCAACTTACTTATAAATATACACCTCCTCCCCCATAAAAAATCATCTTATGGGGGTTATTTGTTTATTGGCTGTTTATACTAAGCGCTTGTTTGAAGTTAACCGAAAAGGTTGAGCACTCCGAACTTGATTCGGAGAATTTATAAACTCGCTAGGATCGGTTTACCTAATAAGCACTTTATACTTTTGCTCCCTTTACCTTTTCCACTATTTTGTGGTAATAGCCTTCATACAAAGGTAAAATCTGGCTTAGGTCAAATTCTTTAGCTCTTGCCAGGGCATTGGCTTTAAATGAGGGCAGGTTATCATCATCTAATACAAAAAGGGCATTTTTTGCCATATCTTCTACATCGCCTATTTTACTGATAAACCCGGTTTTGCCATGTACATTCACTTCAGGTATTCCGCCCGCGTCTGACGACACCACAGGTACTTCGCAAGCCATGGCTTCCAGTGCAGCAAGCCCAAAACTTTCTTTTTCTGAAGGCATCAAAAACAAGTCTGACACCGAGAGTACTTCCTCTACGGCGTCTATCTTGCCTATAAAACTCACATCTTCGCAAGTGCCCAATTCACGACAAAGCGCTTCCAGATTGCTGCGCTCCGGGCCATCGCCTACCAACAACAACTTGGCGGGTATTTCTTTCACCACCTTACTAAAGGTATACAGCACATCCTCTATGCGTTTTACCTTACGAAAGTTAGAGGTATGTACCAGCAGCTTTTCGCCGTGAGGGCAAATGGCCCTTTTAAAATGTTCTTTCTTTTGTTTCTTGAACCGTTCGAGGTCTATAAAGTTGGGAATCACCTCAATACCGTTGCGTATTTTAAAATGGCTGTACGTATCTTTGCGCAAGCTTTCAGACACGGCAGTTACTCCGTCCGATTCGTTGATGCTGAACGTAACCACTGGCGCAAACGAAGGGTCTTTGCCTACCAGGGTAATATCAGTACCGTGCAGGGTGGTAATGACCGGAATGCTAATGCCTTCTGATTTAAGAATTTGTTTTGCCATATATGCCGCCGATGCATGAGGGATGGCATAATGTACATGAAGCAAGTCCAGCTTTTCGTATTTCACCACATTGACCATTTTGCTGGTCAATGCCAACTCGTAAGGACGATACTGAAATAGTGGATAATTGGGGATGTATACCTGATGATAGAAAAGATTTTCGTTGAAGAAATCGAGACGAACAGGTTGTGAGTAAGTAATAAAATGAACCTTATGCCCTTTTTGAGCAAGCGCCTTACCCAGTTCAGTAGCTACTACACCACTCCCACCAAAGGTGGGGTAACAAACAATGCCTATATTCATTTGTGCTAAAATTTCGACGGTTAGGGTAGGCTTAAAGCATGGCATCTCTTTGCAAAAAAAGGGACAACATTGTATGTGTATTAAACCTGCCCTTGTATAGAACCTGTGTGATAGGTTAACAGCTTATTGCTTTTAATAACAAAAGTGTAATGGAAGCTGTTTCAAACCTCAATAAATTTGTATTTACTACAAATAAACTACATTTCGATTTAAAAATGTTTAACGGAAGGAGAGAATGGCTGTTAAAATACTGTTAAACCACTGGTTAGTAGGTTTTTACTTGCTCAAATGTAGGATATAAGCTATCAACGCCTGGCTACGATTAAGCTTCGCGGCGGGGGGCAATGATTTCACTCTTGCCATCAAGTACGATTTTGCCCTGCGAGTTGACACACTTGGCATATAAGTGCACAATACCATTGCGGCGTTTTACTTCTTTACTCATCACTTTTACAGTGACAACTACTTTATCGCCCAGGTATACCGGACGCAGAAAACGTACCTCTTGAGAGCTATAGATAGCACCAGTACCCGCAAACTTAAACAAAGTAGCAGAAATAAGGCTGGAAAGCAGTGCTCCATGCACAATTCTGGATTTGAATTGAGTTGTCTTGGCAAATTCTTCATCTAAGTGCAGCGGGTTATTATCGCCCGATATTTCTGCAAAATGTTTGACCATATCCTCGGTTATTACTCTTTCAAAAGATTCTGTTTCATCCAGATTAATATCTTCGTATAATCTCATATATCTATTGAATTAATAATGTTGTTGTAAACTAAAACAAATTAAAACTTTTTGTTTATAAAAATATATTGGGCTCAATTATTTTAAATGCCAACATATTTGAAATTTGCCTACAAATATATTGTAGTGCAATGCAACTATCATAATATTTTGTCGAAAGATATGAGATACTTTAAGGTTAAATAAGAAATGTTAGAGTTTAATCCCCACTATAGTAATATCATCACGTTGGGGTACTGCACCTACCATGTGTTGTTCCAGCTCATTATTGAGTGTCTTTTTTTGTTGCCCAAGCGGCATTCTTGCAATGGTCTCGATGAGCGTATACAGCCTTTGTCGGCTGTACTTTTCTCGCTGTGGGTTGTGTTGGTCGGCGTAGCCGTCGGTAGTGAGGTATAAAACGGTGTTTTCGGGCAATATGACCTGATGGTTGAGAAATGGGCGGTTTTCGTAGTGATGTACCCCACCAATTGAACGTTTTGTGCCTTTTATAATATGTAGCGTGGTGGGTTCTTTCTGGGCAGTGATTTGTTTTTCGATGGTAGCTACCGTAGCATTGTATGAAGACACCTCTGTTTCTTTTGTTGGGTTGTTTAGCAGTTCAGACTCTACAGCAGCAACAGAGTACAACAACGGACGGCGGGCTCCGGCAAAAGTGACTTTTTTGCAACGCGGGCTTTGGGGCAATTGCTCTATCAGACAAAGGCACACATCCATGCCATCATCGTTTTTCTTTTGGGCTTGTCGCAAAGCTGTTCTTATTTCCAGATGGAGCACCTCTAAAATCAATGCAGGCTCTTCCACGTTTTTTTCGTTTACAATCTCGTTGAGCAATGTATTGCCAATCATGCTCATAAATGCCCCTGGTACTCCATGCCCTGTACAGTCTACCACTGCCACAAAAGTTTTATTGCCTCGTTGCAATAGCCAGTAAAAATCGCCTGACACTACCTGTTGGGCAAGAAAAAGCACAAAATAGTCTTTAAATACATTTTCAAATTCGTGGTATTCAGGCAAAATCGCTTGCTGTATTTGTTTGGCATAACGTAGGCTGTCCATCAACAAGGCTTGCTTCTCCTCTATTTTGGCAGACTTTTGCTTGATCTCGTCCATAGTAAAATGCACTGTATCCAACATATAGGCAAAATCTTTAGACAACAATCCTATCTCATCTTTAGTATCAAACCTAAGCAAGCTACGGTCGTGAGAAAAACCACTGCGGATCACTTCGCCTATCGATGCCGATAGTTGCCTGATGGGGCGGCTCAGCATACGGGTAATGGTGTACCCCAATAGCACAATCAGCCCCACGCAAAACGCCATAATCAGCACCAGTGTGGCGGTAATTTGTCGCTCCAGACGGTGCGACCTGTGCCGTATTATCTGATTGAGTGTAGCCAGGTTGGAGTTCATCGCTTTGGCAAGTAGTTTAAGTTGTTGCCTTAACCCCATATTATTTCTAAAACCAATGGCTGCTTCAGCAGCGGTAAGTTTGTCAAACAGCTCCAGGTAGTTTTGTAAATCCAGCGTAAGCTGATACTTCACCTTAGTAGGCCAAACCTCTTTTTTTACAATGCCTTGCAATGCCTTCACTGCTTTTTTTACCTTGGCAATGTACACAGGTTGCTTTCGCAAAATAAAATCTTTTTCATAGCGCCTAATCATCAATATATGGCTTTGGTCGTATAAATGAACCTTGCTGGAGTCTTCGGCCTGATGAATGTATTGCCGCATCTTACCTTCAATTCCGTAGTTTTTAAAACCGCGAAACTGAATAAGGGTGATAATCTTACTAAAAATAGTATCATACCGCTGGTATTGGGCAACAATGTCTTCAATATTATTGGCTACTTCGGTAGAGGCAAGCTCATGGGTTTTTGCCAGGGTTTGTAGGTCTGTACGCACCTGGTCTACCAGCGAGTCGCGTTGGGTAAGGTAAGTACTTTGGTGGGTTTTGTAAAACTGAGGATTGATGATTTCATCTTTAAAAAACTCGCTCTCTAAACGGCTGATAATTTGGGTGTTTAAGTTGATGTTTTGTAGGCGAACAGCAATGGCATCAATCGTATCTTTACGTTTATCGAACCAAAAATTGGTCAATATAATAGTAAAAGTAAGCACCAAAAATATGGCGAAATAAAACAGTAGTTTTGACCTGATGGTGTGAAATTGCTTAAACACGACTTAAATTGTTTGAGTTGGTTCTTATCTTAAATGAGCTCCATACTTTTCAACAAAAGTAGTGCAAACAACCTTATTTTTTTTTAAGCCAATGTTATACAATTATTAAGGTAAAACATATAACAGGGGGCTTCTTTGTCGCCTTTGCCCACTTGCTTGCTTTGGGACAAACCATCAAAAGAGTTTTTTTGAAGAAAATCATGGAATTATTTGGTTTGCCTGGCAATACCCAAATTTTCACCAGATAAAACACCAAAATACGGGTGAATAAATTGTGTTAAGCCAATAAGAAGTTTACAACTGAACCCCCACTATAGTAATGTCATCGCGTTGGTGTACATTGCCCTGCATATGATCTTTGAGCACTTGTGTGTAATGGCTGACTTGGTCGGGCATGGGCAAATGGGCGTGTTGTTCTACCATTTCCATGAGGCGTAATTTACCAAATTTTTTACGGTTTACATCGTGCTGATCATTGAAGCCATCGGTAGTGAGGTAAAGCTTACTACCAGGTGGTAAGGTAAACGAATGGTTGTCGAAAGGACGATACTTACTTTGCCCACCAATAGAGCGTTTAGTAGCTTTTATCTCCGTAAGCTCCCCTTCATTAAAATACCACAATGGGCGTTTGGCACCTGCATACACAATCTTCACCTCCTGGTTGGGTTGGTTAAGTCCCTCCATCATACACAAACAAACATCCATGCCATCATCATTTTTGTATTTTTCCTGATGTAGCGCAATCTTTACCTCTATGTGTAGCTCTTCTAAAATTTCAGCAGGGTTTTGTGAATGATTCTCTTTTACAATTTTATTTAGCAGTGTATTGCCAATCATACTCATAAATGCCCCTGGCACCCCGTGTCCGGTACAATCAACCACTGCCAAAAACACCCGATGTTCGGTAAAGCTCAACCAGTAAAAATCGCCCGAAACCAAATCGGCAGGTTTGTACATCACAAAAAAATCTTTAAAAACCGACTGCAGCTCCTCCTTTTCGGGCAAAATAGCCCGCTGAATTTGTTCTGCATAACGAATGCTATCCATCAATAGCCGTTGTTTTTGTTCAAGGTTGCTCGACTTGGTTTTTATTTCGCCAATGTAGTCGTGCATACGCTTAAGCATAAAAGCAAAATCTGCCGATAGTTTACCTACTTCGTCTTTTTGCTTGATTTCTATGAATGGTACTTGAGTAGAAAAATCTTTGCTCACAATTTCGTGAATAGAGTTGGAGAGTAACCTTACCGGGCGGCTCAGAATATGGATAAGTCGGCTGCTAAATAAAATAAATGATATTAAAAACAACACAAGTGCTACCCAATTACTCCGTTGAATATTGGCATGAATGTATTCAGTTTCTATGAGCATCATTCGGTTGATCCGGCTAATGCTACCTTTAATCACTTCAAACGAGTCATTCAACTCTTTGCGTAAGCCACTGCGGTTGTCAAACCCTATTTTCTCTTCTATGCCTACCAGTTCCAGAAAAGTGACCCTATACTTTTCGAGCAAATTGAACAAAGTATTTTTCTTTGTTTCGTCCTGCACTTTTTGCCCAATGTCTTTTTTTAGTTCTTTACTGATAGAGTCTACCTGTTGCACATATTCCAGGTCTTTTCTTATAATAAAGTCTTTTTCATAACGGCGTGCCATCAACAATTTGGTCAGGTCTTTACTATAGTCTGATACTTCAATAGCGTGGATATAACGCCGCATTTGCCCCTCAAGACCAGCGTCTTTAAAGCCCTTTTTTTTAATGAGCTGGATCATTTGCCTAAAGTTGCGTTCATACTTTACCAGTTCATTTTTAATAGTAGCAACTGCTTTATCCAGTCCCTGTGAAGTAGTATGAGAGGTTTTGGCAAGTTGATCAATGTTTTGGAGTACTTTAGTAACAATGCTGTCTCTTTTGGTAAGATATGCGCTATAACGTAGCTTGTAGAAATCGTGGTTAGTAATCTCATTTTCCATAAAATCGCGTTCCAACCCACTAATAGTCAATATTTGCAAGTTGATTTTGGCCAGCCCCATGTCTATTTGCTCAATGCTGCTCTCCTTGGTATCAATCCATAAATTGTAGCCAATAAAGGACACAATAATGAGAAAGAACCCCAAAAAATATACAAATAACTTAGCCCTTATAGAGCGGAAAGCAATTTTCATTGTGTAATGGTATAGTATTTAATTTTTTTGTGTATTTGAATTTCAGAGCTTGTTTAAAATTAGCCGAAAAGGCAAAGCCCTCCGAACTTGATTCGGAGGATTTAGAAACTCGCCTTTGATAACAAGAACTTCTAAACCCCAGCAAAAAACTATTTTTCTATCTATTCCTTCAAAAAAATAGAATAAAAAATTGTGTACCAAAACTATGCTACCTATTTTCCATTAGAATAGATATGATGTATGATTTTTACTTAACTATGTGTAATTTAAAGCTCCACTAATATGACCAACCAGGAGATTACGAATGTTCATGAATTGATCGCCAGTACAAACCCATCCAACCTTCAGACAGCCTTTGCAAAGTTACAAGCCGCACCCCACAGCAAAACAGTGCTCACCTACTTGTTCATTTTGTCGTTTTTTCACCCCGATGAAGCAGTACGAAATCAGGCAAAACCTTTGTTTAAAGTGAGGGCTCCAATTGGATTTTATGCGAATGCTACCAAAGAGCTCTTTTTTGCCAAAATTGTACCTAAAAGTGGGATTCCCAGTGTGTTTGTGTTTACTGCCCTGCTCGAAAAAATGCATAAACACGGTGTCTTAGATGTGAAGGTATTGGGAGTACACCTGATAGATTTTTGGGTACAAAGCTGGGAGTTTTGCTGGAAACACCGGGCAGTAGATGCTATGAAACTACTGCGTAGAGTACAAAAGGGTAAATCTTTGCAACTTGCCGGAAGCATAAAGGCTATTCCGGAAGAAATATGGCAGTTAACCGAGCTCGAAAGCCTCACCATTATCAACAGAAACTTAGGATATATTTCGGAAGATATTGCGCAGCTTAAAAATTTAAAATACCTCAATATACAAAGCAAACTGGCTAAGTTTCCGGTAGGCATTACCCAACTACACCAACTTGCCGAACTAAAGCTGTTTATTAATAACGACCAGTTTTTTGGCACTGTACCTTCTGAAGTAGCCCAACTTACCCAACTCAAAGAGTTGACCTTTACAAGTCTTTCGGGAAGTTTTCCGGTAAACTTTTGTCGGATTACCTCCTTAGAACGCATCGATTTGGGTTATTCAAACTTTGAAGACTTTCCCGAAGAAGTGACCCAGTTGAACCACCTCAACACTTTGAAACTAAACTTTAATGAAAACCTGCAACTGAGTGGTTTGTTTAGCAAATTACACAAAATAAGCAGTTTAAAAAACCTGGATTTGTCGTTTTGCAAACTCAATACACTACCCGATGAGGTAGCCTTGCTTGATCAGGTAGAAAAGCTCAATATAGCAGGCTGTCATTTACGGAGTTTACCCACTCATATAGAAGACATGGTATCGCTCAAATACCTTGATATTAGCCACAACCACTTTGAGCAATTGCCCAAAGTAGTACACAAATTGCCTCGGCTTGAGCAAGTAAAGACCGACCAAGGGGTAATTGATATTCAACAAGGTTAAAGTTGGTTGATTAAGAACCCTATCTGGTAGTGTGTGACTTGATTATTGAAGATGCAAAAAATATTTACCTTTGGTATATGGAAAAAAATCAGACCACTCAATTGCCCAAAATCTGGCTCGACTTTGAGGTAAGGGCTTATGAGGTAGATATTTATAACCGGGTATCGCCAGTAACGATTGCCAACTATTTGCAAGAAGCTGCCGGGCAACACGCTGACCATCTGGGGGTGGGGGTGACCGACTTACTAAAACATCGCCTGACGTGGGTGCTTACTCGTATAAAAATTGACATGCAGCAATACCCTTCCCGGTATGAACCAGTGCGGGTACTTACTTACCCCATCGGCTATGACAAGTATTTTGTATACAGAAACTTTCAGTTGTATAATGCACAAGGCAAGCAAATAGGGCAAGCTACCAGTACTTGGGCAGTCATGGACATACAAGCCCGCAAAATGGTGGGTGTACCCCAATTAATCACGAGTTTGCCTATCCCTGATGATGAAGATTTTATAACCCGTACCAAGGGTAAAATTGCCAAAGTAAATGCTCCACTCTCTGAAACACTTTTTAGGGTACGTTGGAACGACCTGGACACCAACCAACACACCAATAATGCTTATTACTTGCAGTGGGCTATAGAGTCGTTGCCCGAAGAGGTGCTCAAATCACGGCAGTTGGCATCTATTGATTTATTGTATCGCCTCGAAACCACCTGGAAAGAGGGTGTAGTGGCTCGTACCGAACAAACCAGTACCCAACCATTGTCTTTTATTCATCAACTCATCCGCGAAAGCGATCAAAAAGAGTTGGCACAAGCCACTACGGTTTGGGTATAATATGCCAATAGTCCATAGTATTTAGTCGATAGTCCATAGCCGATTCGAGTAAATGTTCACCTTGTTAAATACTGTAAACCAGTATTTTATATTAAGATTGAGTACTCACTTTATTTTTAAAAGTGTTTCGGTTGTATGCCTAAACACCCAATTAAATAGTTTTTAAATTCATCAATAACTGATAACCAGCAAATAACTTTGACTAAAATCACTGCGGAGTATTGATATGCAAAAGAAACTGTTTGATCGCCCAGGCAACAAATACCCTACTTGCACCCACTATTTTATCATTGAAATAACACTGCTAAGTGTTTACTACAAAAAAAATTGGACTATTTGCCCAAAAACAGAGATACGAAAGCTTTGAAAACTAATTTTTACCCTGCAAAATTTCTATACTTGCAAATTAGTAATTTTGGCAAAACCATTTGCCCACACTAATACCGATGAACTGTTGCTTGTTGCAACCCCAATACTTGTAGGCAACCACTATGCATCAATGGTGTTTTTGTTGCTTGCTATTAGAAGCTAATTTGAAAGAAAATGGATAAGAAAGTAATTTTAATGATTTTGGATGGCTGGGGCATTGCCACCAACCCTAAAGTATCGGCAGTAGACCACGCCAACACTCCATTTATCGACCAACTATATACCCAATACCCATATAGCCGCCTGGAGGCTTCAGGGCTTGCCGTAGGACTGCCCGAAGGTCAAATGGGCAACTCTGAAGTAGGTCACATGAACATAGGTGCAGGCAGGGTGGTTTACCAAGACCTGGTACGAATTAACCGGGCTGTTGAAAATAAAGAACTGAACGAGAATACTACGCTTAAAGAAGCTTTTGATTATGCTAAAACCCACCACAAAAAGATACACTTGATGGGGTTGCTCTCTGACGGTGGGGTGCATTCGCATATCGACCACCTCAAAGGTTTATGTAGCATTGCCCATGAGCAAGGAGTAGAGGAGTTGTTTATTCATGCATTTACCGATGGGCGCGACACTGACCCTAAGGGAGGCAAGGCATATCTTACTGACTTGCAAAAGCATTTAGGCCAAACTACCGGACAGGTGGCTTCTATCATTGGGCGATATTATGCCATGGACAGGGACAAGCGCTGGGAACGGGTAAAGTTAGCGTATGATTTGTTGGTAAATGGCAAAGGCAAACCAAGCCAAAAAATGACAGAGGCCATACAAGCGTCTTACAATGAGGAGGTAACAGATGAGTTTATCAAACCTATAGTAAAGGTTAACGACGAAGGGACACCCATTGCAACTGTTGATGAGGGTGATGTGGTGCTATGCTTTAACTTCAGAACTGACCGGGGAAGACAAATTACCCAAGTGCTTACCCAAGAAGATTTTCCAGACGAAGGAATGCATAAACTGTCGCTTCAATACCTTACAATGACTAATTATGATGATACTTTTGAGGGAGTAAAGGTATTGTTTGACAAGCCCAAACTGGTCAATACATTGGGCGAAGTATTGGAAAAAGCCCAAAAACAACAAATAAGAATTGCTGAAACCGAAAAGTACCCTCATGTTACTTTCTTTTTTTCGGGAGGGCGCGAAAATGAATTTAAAGGAGAAAGTCGCATTTTGTGTCCATCGCCCAAAGTAGCCACTTATGACCTGCAACCCGAAATGAGCGCAGCAGATATTCGTGATGCCATTGTGCCTGAGCTTCACCAAAAAGCGGTTGATTTTGTATGTCTTAACTTTGCCAACCCTGACATGGTAGGACATACGGGGGTATTTGAGGCAGCGGTAAAAGCCTGTGAAACAGTAGACCAATGTGCCAAAGTGGTAATAGATACTGCACTGGCAAATGACTATGCCACCATTGTTATAGCTGACCATGGCAACTCCGACATTATGCAAAACCCTGATGGATCGCCGCATACAGCCCATACAACTAACCTGGTACCTTGCATTTTGATAGATAAAAACAATGATGCTACATTAAAAGATGGTAAATTAGGTGATATTGCTCCAACTATATTAAATTTGATGGGCATCAATCCACCTGAAGATATGACAGGAGACAATTTATTGCAGTGATATTACCCTCCTACAAACAAGCTTTTGGTCATTGACCTGGGGCGTATCAGAAAAAGGAGTGCCACTTTAGGCTCAGAAACACCACACCCACCTGAGGTGGCTACTTTGCCAGCAATGAAGACTTGCCAACCAGTAAGCTCTAGTGCTTTGGGTACTAAACCCCTTACACTTCTTTCGGTCTCTTTTGCCTGCTGACTTCACCTAAAAAAACTCACGTAGCTTAGGCTATGCTCGTTTTTTGTAGGTTTGACAGCCACCAAAATAAACTCGAAATAATGTAGAATTTACTTAGTTCCTAAAGCACTAGTAAAACGATATAAATTTAATCATACAATTAATCATACCTAATGAAACGTATTGTCGTTTTTATTTTACTGGTAGCCAATGTATACCTGGCTATCAATCAATACCTAAAATACCGCAGGTACAACCCAGGGCGGGATTATAACTATATTGCAAAAACCAAAGAAATAGATGCCAACTATCACGATACAAAGCTGGTAACCGAATATTTTGAGTTGGCACACAAAGCCGGAAGTTTTGCTCGCAAAGTATGGTATAACGAAGGTATAGACGTGTTGTATGAAGACCAAACCAACCCCCAGAGCCAAAATGCAGTGCAGGCATACAACCAAATGCTGGCAAGGATAAAACACCTGGAAGCTAAACTCATTGCGTCAAAGAAAATGAAAGCCCAGGGACTGGACAATAAAGCGATTAAATTTGTAGAAAAAAAAGGCATTACTCCCAAAAACTATGAGCTTTTTCAACGCATAGAAAAGCAACCAATCATCAAGGGAGATACTACTTTGCTTACCTGGGAGGTACAAAATCAATTGATAAAAAAAGGGTATAAAATACCACTTGATGGTAAGTATCGCGATGTAACAGAAGAGGCCATTATGAAGTTTCAGATAAAGAACAAAATATTTGCTTCGGGAAAGGTGGATGAACGTACATTACGTTTGTTATTAAAATAATTATTGTATTTTTGAATCAAATTCGTTATTGTATAGCATAACTACCAATAGAAGTTTATTTTAAGTTGGGTATTGTTAATTAATACTCCACTGCTTTTTTCGGTTGGTTAGTTTCTTTAGTCAAACACATAGCACTTTACCACAATTTGGCTATCAAACTATCAACAACAAACTACCGACTAAACGCTGTGGGTGATTGTTCAATGCTTTGCTTAACGAAACGCTAATTGTAATTGAAAAAGGATGGAAAACGTAAACGAGCCAAAAACTAAACTAGACGAGGTAAAAGATCTGATATTTGGGCCAGATATTAAGAGTTACAATGATCAGATTTCGGAGCTTAAAAATCATATTGGGCAAAACCGCGAAGAGGTAATGTCTAAAATTGAGGAAGTACGCAACAAGCTCATTGAAGCTATTCAAACTACTGAAAAAAACCTTAACCAACAAATAGCTGATTTGCAAAAAGCAACCGAAGCTGCGCTCGATAAACAAAAACAATCCCACGTAAGCAAGCGTGCATTGAACGATGTATTGGTTAAAATATCTGAGGGTTTGCGTTCCGACGCCGAATAAGTTTACCTCTTGGGTATTTGAGGTTTATTTATAACATACTTGTAGCCCCTACATGCCACATCGTCTAATTGATTGGGTACTACTTATATGTTCAAAAACTATCATTGTTCGGAAGCCGGGCTCGTGCTCGTTTGACTGAAAAACAACCTGACAACAGGCTAACCTGCAAAGCAGTCAAAAGATGAGCAAAATCTGCAAACGACACCGGACATTTACAACATATCTCCTAAAATATTTTTAAAGAGTCGTCATGGAAGATAAAGACAAAAAACAGGAAGAAAATATTGAAGAGCTGGGAAGCGAAGAAAAGGTGAATACCTTTAGAGAACTGATTGTAGGACCCGATAAACGAGAAATTGAAGGTCAGTTGCAAGGAATGAAAGAATTGTTTGCTACCATGTTGGTTGAAAACAAAAAAGACTATGACAATCAGGTAAATGATATGAGAAGCCTGTTTGTAAATGTGTTGGAAGAAAACCGCCGGGTTTTTCAAATGCAATTACAGGACTTGTACAAAAATCTTCCTTCTTTGATTAACAACTCTTTGCGCGAACAACAAGAAGATGGTTTTATTCTGCTTGCCGACCAACCCGAACATCAGGTAACTGATAAAAATGGGGTAGATCGTTATTCACGTTTAGACGCAGTCAAAGAAATTATTGTGGGTGGCAATATGCGCGACCTGAAACTAAACCTGGCAAGTGCCCAAAAAGAATTACTTCAAAACTACGAAGAAGACAAGAAGAAGATTCTGGACATGGCACAGGAAATTTCTGGAATGGTAGACGAAATGGAAAACCGAATCAATGAACAACTGAAGGCTTTGATCGAAGAAATCACCAAAAACGTATCTGAGTACGCGCAATCTTATGCCAACAAGCATACTGCAGCCAATAAATTGCGGGATTTATCGCAACAACTGTAAGACTCGTTTTAACGTTTTACGATTATGGACGATGTACTCAAGAAATTGAAAGAAATCTTACTGGAAGAAGATCGTAAAACTCAGGAGAAAATTACCCGAAAGGTAGATGATCTGCAAAACAACATAGATGAGTTGCGGAATGAAAATCTGAAGCCGGTCATTGAAAAAACAGTGAGAACTGAGCTCAAAGAATCAAAAGATGCCCTGATAGAGGCTATTTACCCCCTCATAGGCAAGCTTATTCGAAAGTTTGTTCAGGTAGAGTTCGAAAAACTATCAGAAAACGTAGACAAGCAATTAGATCGCACATTTTCGGTGCAAAATATAAGAAAACAACTCATTGCTTTATGGGAAGGGATAAGTCACAAAGACCTGATCATTAAGGAACTTATCCCTCCAGTAGTAGAAGAGGTTTTTGTGATAGACCAGGAGTCGGGCATTTTGCACGGCAAATACTCGCACAACAACACCATAGACCAAGACGTAATTGCAGGCATGCTCACCGCGATCAAGTCATTTATTGAAGATGCGTTTCAACAAAAAACCGGATCTTTGGACATGATTGAGTATGGTACCTTCAAAATTATGATTCAAAACTCTTATAAGTTTTATCTAACCGCCATTGTTTCGGGTTCGGTAAACACTAAATACAAAACTCAGTTATTAGACTACCTGGAGTTGTTTGCTGAACAAAACCTCACTCAATCTTTAGATAATTTGTCGGAAACTGATATATCAGAAAAGCTTAAAACATATTTTGACCAATTCAATGCAACAAATAAGTAAAAAGGTTATTTTAGTAGGGAATTTTGGCGTAGGGAAAACCTCATTGGTACGTCGCTTTGTTCATCAAACTTTTTCGGACGAATACCTCACTACACTTGGGGTACGTATAGACAAGAAAGTGGTAAATCTTGCCAATATAACGGTCAATATGATTTTGTGGGATGTAGCAGGAGAAGTATCTCAAACAAAGGTGCCCGCCTCTTATTATTTAGGGTCACACGGAGTTATTTATGTATTTGACCTGCAGCGTCCTTCATCGTTTGAAAATATAACTTCAGACATTGACTTTATCCGTTCTAAGTTGCCCAATGCCCCAATATGCGTTATTGGCAACAAAAAAGATTTATTGAGTGATGCTGAACTCAGTTCTATTCAGCAAAAGCTCTCGGTTAAAGCAAGTTATTTTACCAGTGCCAAAACTGGCGAAAATGTAGAAGCCATGTTCGAAATGATTGCCAAACAAATGACAGAATGAGTACAAAAAAGCGAACATTTTTACAGCAGTTCAAAAGCCAGTTTTCCCCTTCTGGCTTTCAATTCGTTCTTTTAGACAACCAAGGAGTGATTGTTGAAAGCTGTAATAGTTTGTTCAATTTGAACTTATACCAGGGGTTATCAGCTTTTACTTTTATCCCCTTTCTGGAAAGCATAGAAGAAACTCTGGTACAAATCACAACCAACGATGCACCTATTTACTTTCCTCGTTTAGACATTCCTTTCTTTAGTCATAGCAAAATTTACGACTTCACCTTTCAACGATTTGAACCTTCCCCTGAACACTCGTTCATTGCCTGGATCATCAGAGATAACACCACCCATTATTATTATTTGAGGCAAATTCAGCAAGAACGCAATATGGTGATTGTACAAAATGAGAGAAGCACTGCAGGTAGATAACTTTATTGACCACTGCAGTGATAACCAAGGGCTTGTAGTAACATATAATGGTGGCTTCTATCATCACTTACCACTACTCACTCAACGATAATTTTTGCTTAAGTTCAGCTACGGCAAGTTGATAAATATCTTCTACCTCTTGCAGCAATGTAGGCAACTGGTCTATATTGATCGTTTGCTTGGCGTAATTTTGTAGCTTTTCGAGGTTTTTCTCTGCCGGTTTTATACCCAATAGTTTAAAAGTTGGTTTTACTTTGTGTACCGCAAGCGCCATGTCTTCCCAGTTTTGAGCCGTCATCAAAGCTCGAACTTTATCAATGTCAGTACAGGTTTGGTGGATAAAGAGTTCTGCGATGTCGAGAATAAAACTAGAATCACCTATAGACACCTCTTCAAGGTAACTCATATCTATATAAGTCTCGCTCTTGGTAATTTGGGTCATTTGTACAATTTTGGCGTACAAATCTTCTTTTTTGAAAGGCTTAATCAAATAGTCATCCATCAGATCAAGTACCCCTTCGTTTCGCTCTTGCTGAGACACAGATGCAGTGAGCGCTATAATAGGCAATTGATCTGGCGATATTTGTAACACTTTTCTTATATAGTGAGTAGCCTCTGTGCCAGTCATTTCGGGCATATACACATCCATCAATACCAGGTCAAACGCTTCTTTTGCCTCCCCTTTTTTCAATAACTCTACCGCTTCTTTGCCATTCGAGACAGTGATCACTTTACAGTTCCACTCCTGCAGTATTTGTCGGGCAAACAATAAGTTTACATCGTTGTCGTCAGCAAGTAAAACCTTGAGAGGTACATCGAACGGAGTAAGAATAGAATGCCGGAAATCGGGCGAATTGGTCAAGGGTTCTATCTCTGGTGCAAGCTTAAGTGGCAATACAAAATTAAATATAGTGCCTTCGCCCCAACGACTGTTCACGCTAATATGTCCCCCTTGTAGTTCTATGAGTTGTCTTACGATGCTTAAACCCAGTCCAGTACCTCCATACAATCGAGTAGTTTGCTTGCTGGCTTGCTGATAGGGTTCAAAAATCTGTTGTAAACGTTCTTTCTTGATGCCTATGCCAGAGTCTTTTACTATAAAATCTAACTGTATTTGTTCTGCTTGATCAGCAGAAGGTACAGGAGCAACAAATGTTATCTCTATACTTACTTCTCCCTCACTGGTAAACTTAATGGCATTGCCTACCAGGTTATACAAGATTTGAGTTAGCCGGACTTTGTCTCCCAACACCTCTTCTGGCACATCGGTAGCTAATACTGTATTGACTTGTATGCCTTTTTGCATAAATTTTTGTTTGAAACTCAATACAATATTTTGTAACATTTCGGGCAGGTTAATATGTGTTTCTTCAAACTGCATCTGTCCTGACTCTATTTTTGACATATCTAACACATCGTTTACAATGGTTACCAGATGATTGCCGGATGATTGAATGGCTTTTAAGTAATCGGCGTGGTGTGGGTTGGTCATTACTTCCAGTAACAAATCTGTCAACCCAATGATGCCATTGAGTGGGGTACGCAACTCGTGGCTGATTTCGGCAAAAAAGTTAGACTTAAATTGTTCTATCCGTTTAAGTTCTTCATTTTTGAGTTGAAGTAGTTCTTTTTCAAGTTCGATGGAACGGTTTTGTACTGCTAACAGTTCTTTTTGAATGGCAGATTCTTTTCCTTCTTGTTGAATCTGAAAAATATACTGATGTGCGTCAGGGTGATGCTCTATTACCAGCAACAGTGTAGGTACTTGATTGTTTAAGATACATTCTATGCGACAATCCAACACTTTGAAACTGGTATCTATGCCACTGACAAAGTTTTCGAGGCGAGGAAACTCCAACGGAGGCTGTCCGGGCTCAAGCAACGCCAGGGTATCTTGCAGGCTTTCTAAAAATGGAAAAACAGGAAAAATAGATTGGTTGAGGTAAACGTTGAGGTCTAGCAATGTATTGCAGGTTTGTACAAGCTTACCCTCTGGGGTAAACAATATAAACTGGCAACGGTCGGCTAAATAACGTGCTTTATAAATATCTAAATTTTCCATACTGAACAATTCTTCGGTATGCCGTGGTGGCAAGAAGGGCGTGCAAGTTTGAGAATATCCCCTATATTATAACATTGAATTGATAAATTTAAAGCTTTTGAATATGAAAATGAAAAATTGGTCGCATAATTCATTCCTGCTTTGGTCAATTGTGACATTATGTGGGCTCATGGCTTGCGAAAATCCGAATAAAACAGCAGCGGGTACTGCCCAGCCTTACTTTGACCTGAAGGGTTTTGTTCAAACACAAATAACCTGGCTCAACCAACAACAACCTAAAGTAAAAAAACAGGTGCGCAATGAGGGTAAACTTGTAACCAAGACCCTGGCGATTAAAAACTGGGAAAAAGAGTTACGTATGTTTATCAATGCTGATATAAACAAAGCTGCTCTGATTGGTACTTATGACATTGTTAAAAAAGGGAAAATTATCAAGTATACTACAAAAGAGGAAAAGAATTCGGTAAAAGAGATGACTGTAGAATTGGGCAATGATAAAAAAGTAGCTAAATCAGTGAAAATTATTGTGGGCAATGACAATGCGCTATTTGCTTCTGGCACCAAACTTATTATCCAGTGCCAAAACAAAGGCAATGATTATCGAATTACAACATATACAATCGATGGTTTTCAGAAAATTATTATGCGCGACAAACGCCCCTATTTTATCCATGCAAAAGTGCTTTAGACCTTCACAGGGGCGAGCTTCAAGTCTTTAGGTACCAGGCAAGCTGGTACCCAAGGGCTTAAAGCTCAACACTTGTTCTTTATACTACTCTTACTCGTCTTTGAGCACTTCTATGGGGTTTACCTGCGACACTTTGAACACTTGCACACTTACTGTAAGCAAGGCAATAAGCAAGGCAAGTAAGGCAGAGAAGATAAACACAAACCAATGTTTGTATATGGGCAAATGATAGGCAAAGTTTTGCAGCCAACCATGCATCATCCAGGCACCAAAAATGCCCCCAAACAAACTTGCCCACACCACCAAACGCAAAAAGTCAAACGACATGAGGCGTAAAATACTGGGAATAGATGCCCCTAAAACCTTGCGTATGCCTATTTCTTTGACCCGTTGTTCGGCAGTAAACGAGGCAAGCCCCAATAACCCCAAACAAGCAATGAAAATGGTAATGCCGGAAAATGCCATAAATATCTGCCCTCGCACTTCATCGGCCTGGTATTGTTTATTAAACTTCTTATCCAGAAAATAGCTCTCATACGCATATTTTTTCTCGTATTTATTCCAGGTTTTTTTGATAAAATCAAGGGTTTTACCTACCCCTCCCGATTTGAGCCTTACCAACAGATACCCCATGTGCCCTTGTTTGCGTGGAGATATCAGTCTAAGGGCTAAAGGTTGTATTTTTTTATGCAACGATGTCAGGTGAAAATTCTTGACTACCCCTACTATTTTAGCATCATACCCTTTTACAAGTTTACCCAGGCTATCGGTACGCAAATAGACCTTTTTTCCCAAGGCTTTTTTCCAACCCATTTTTTTTATAAAAGCCTCATTTACCACCAAGGCTTTAGAAGTATCAGTAGTAATAGCACGTGAATAAAAACGACCTTTTTTCATTTCGATGCCCATCATATCTAAATAATCATAACCTACTGCCAATACGTGCGCCAGCGTAATCCGCATTTTGCCTTGAGCGTTTTCTACCGGAAAAGCATCAGTACCACTGCCACCATCTTGCCCTGGCACGTTACTCGTAAAAGCTACTTCTTTGACTCCTTGATGCTTGATCAAGTCTTTCCTTATCAAGGCATTTCGCTGAAGGTTGGTAGTATCACCAAAGGTTCTGATCACCACTACCCGTTCTTTGTTAAACCCCAGGTCTTTGTTACGGATAAACTGTAGTTGATTATATACTATCCAGGTACCTATGATCATGGTAATAGAAATAGAGAACTGGAAAATGACCAATCCACGGCGTAAAAAGGCGGCATTCCGACTGCTCACATACTTGCCTTTAAGCACCCTTACCGGATGAAAACTAGACAAGAAAAAAGCTGGATAGCTGCCACTAATGAGCCCCACCAACAACATAATAAGCGTCAACAGACCAAAGACTGAAGGGTCGCTGTACTCTACGACCAACTGCTTGCCTGATACATAGTTGAAATAAGGCAATGATAGCTCTACCAGGGTAATACTAATGACTAACGAGATAAGGGTAAGCAGTACTGATTCGAGCAAAAACTGTAAGATAAGTTGACTTCGGTATGACCCTACCACTTTGCGAATGCCCACCTCTTTGGCTCGCCCCGCCGATCGTGCAGTGGCTAAGTTCATGTAGTTGATGGCAGCAATGAGCAGCATAAATATAGCCACTGCCGCCAATATGTATAAGTAAGCTTTGTTTCCTTTAATGGTTTCATCATCTTCGTAGGCAAACTCAGACAAATGTATGTCTACCAAAGGGTCTACCCTAAAACCTGCAGTTGCCTTAAAATGCTTAAAATCTTTTACCATATATTTAGTAAAAACCGTTTGAACATTTTTGCGAAAGCTTTCAATTTTTGCCTTGGGTTTTAGCAATACATAGGTGTAGTAATTGGCGCTACCCCAACGATTTACATCCTTGGGGTCGTAAATGGTCGCATAAGACACCAACGCAGGAAACCGCAAATGTGAATTTTTTGGCAGGTCTTCCATTACTCCAGTCACTTTATTGCTTTGGTTGTCAAACACCTTGATTACCTTACCTATAGCGTTGCCTGCCCTGCCAAAAAACTGCTTTGCAACCGTCTTGGTCAGTACTATAGAATTGGGTTGGGTCAATACTTTGTTAGGATCACCTTTGATAAGTTTATGAGAAAACACTTTGAAATAGTTGGAGTCGGCATAGTGAATCCCGTTCAGGTATAGTTTTTTGTCTTTGTATCTGATAGGTTTTTTTTCGGTGCCCCTAAATAGCCTTACAGATTGGGCTACTTCGTTGGGAAACTCTTTAGGCAATACTGGGGCGAGGCGCTCCGACGAACTGGCAAAGTACTGTGGGGCTTTACCCTCTAACTTAAACCAGGTAGACACCCGATAAATGCGGTCGGCTTTTTCGTGGTAACGATCAAAGCTCAGCTCATCGTTGATATATAAGTACAACAACAACGCACAGGCCATTCCAATAGAAAGTCCGGCAATGTTGATAAAAGTATATATTTTGTGACGGCTAAGGTTACGTAGAGATATTTTCAGGTAATTTTTTAACATTCAATTATTTAATCCAAGGTTATCAATGGTTTTCTATGGTACTAATGGTAATTGTTGTATAAATAAGTATTGGGCTTGATTTACTTTCATTAAGTAAGTGTTTAACTTCCAATGTACTTGCACATACATAATAGATGCTAAAGTTACCCACTTGGACGCATACCTTCGCAAACATTTATTTGCTAGATTATCCACAAAAACATAACCAACTGATTATCAAATATTTTAAATAAAAAAAAAGAGATAAATTAGTTATGATTTTAAAATACGCAAAAATGCCCTCTTTCTGGTAAAATCAAGCAACAAGTTTCATTTTTATGAAAAACTGACAGGTTTAACAGTTGCTTCCATAACGTCTCATTTTTTCATAAGCTACTTTATAACCTAACGAATAGCCGTATCATTGGTTTTTTGCTCCCTTCTACTCTTACCCTGTTGCAAACAATTTTTTAGTAAGATCAATTCTTTCTTTCGTTTTTTTTATAGATTAGCAACATGGAGCACGAAAAAATTCAACAATTTATAGACTGGCTGCAATACGCCGATTTGCTGATGGTACATACGGGTGCAGGTATGAGTAAAGATTCGGGGGTACCTACTTACCGCGAAGATGGAGCTGGGGAATGGGGCAAGGTATCGGGCGAACGGGAAGGAAGTATTTTTGAGATTATGAACCCCACTTATATGGATGAACACCCTGTGTATATGTGGAAAAGATTTACCCGACGCAGTCAGCAGTTTAAAGACTTGGTACCACACCAGGGATACTTTATCTTGATGGATTGGATTAAGCGGTTTAACCTTGACTATTTTTTTATTACCTCTAACATAGATGGGCAACACCTAAAAGCAGGTGCCACTAAAGATAAGGTGCGTGAGGTACATGGCTCTATTTTTCACCTGCAGTGCTCGGTGCCTTGCCATCAGGAAGTGTGGGAAGGAGATACAAATGAGGCAATAGATGTCAATAATGAAAACCTACAACTCGAAGATTTGCCCAAATGTCCCAAATGCGGCAAAATGTCGCGCCCTAATGTGTATATGTTTCGTGACCATACCTATGTACCAGCCCGGTCGAAGTGGCAAAAAAGCAACTTGGAAAAAACCCTTGCTGCACACAAAAAAGTCTTGGTACTTGAGATTGGCTCTGGTCCTCATGTACAAACCATTCGCGCAATGACGCGCAAAATAGTACGAGAGAAAAACGCAAAACTAATAAGAATAAACCCTGATTACTCTGATGTAAGAGCCCCTCATATGGGCATTGCCGATGGTGCTATGGCTACTTTGAGCGTAGTGCACAATGAAGTGGTAAAAATGTTTTGATAATGGATGACACCATACGTATAGTGCAAATAACTGATCCTTATCTTTTAGCCAACATTCATTACCCGGAGGTGCTTCCAATACAAGTGTTTGAGAATATACTTACACACATCAACCTATTGCCCCACCCTCCCGACTTGCTGATACTTACCAGTGAAGTACTGCAGCAACGAAGAAATGACACTCTCCGGCTTTTACAAAGGTTAGATATCCCTTTTTATTGGGTGGCACATGAGCAAAACGCGTCTTTCAATGTCAAAGGCACCCACTTTATTATGCTCAATAGTTGCTCAAAAAATCATAGCCAGGGTTACTTAGGCAATGATACATTGGATTTTTTGCAAAACGACCTTGAAAACTCCTGGGCTTATCCTTGTATTGTTACTTTGCGTCATCATCCGCTGGCTATTCGTACTCTGACCCCACCTAAAGATACGCTCAAAGATGCTGGGCAATTTCTAAGTATTCTTGATCAATTTTACCACATCAAAGCAGTACTGTTTGGACATATTCACCACGACTTTATGCTCGAGCGAAACGACATTTGGTTTTTTGCCTCACCAGCCATTTGCCCGATCAGCCCCAATAACCCTGCTGTAGTCTTTCAGTACCGTCTGCTTGACTTAACCAGTGAGGGGGAGGTAGAAGTGAGCTTGATGAAGGTGTAGAGTAGTAAGTAGTTAGCAATAAGTCCTTAGATATCGATGCTACAAGTAAGACTCACCCATAGCATACCCACTTGTTAGATATATTGAATTTTGAGTGAAATAACCATACATCTTTAAAAGTCAGTACAATTGGCACTGGGTGACAAGCCAACACATATTACATATTGGTGCATAATGACCAATTAAACACAACCCTTGTTCATTTAAAAAGCTTCTCCTATCTCTAAATAAAACCCAGCTGACCCATCGCTACCTCTGCCATAGTCTACCCGGATATTGGTGCGGTTTTGTTTATCTATTTCAAAGCGCAAACCTATGCCATACGACATTTTTGCATTGGCAATGTCAAACTTACTAATGTCACTGGCTACATCGCCTACTCCAGTAAAAGCAGTCATTCCAATCCATCGCCATATTGGAAGCCTGTACTCTACTTGAGCCGCCATATAGTCATTTTGGCGGTAACGCCCCTGATAAAACCCACGCATGATAGTGCCTCCGCCAAACTCTGACAGTTCTTTATAAGGAGCGGTGCCAGTAATAAAGTTGCCATACCCCTGAATAGCAAGAATATGCTTGCGGTGGGCAAAAAGCTTGAAGTATTTCCGCAAATCAACCGTAACCGTGCTATAATCAAACTCTCCACCCAGATCAGATCCATAATTATAGTTGGAAAGCTCAAGATAAGCTCCCTTATAAGGTGCCAGAATGTTGTCGCGGCTATCGTATACTACCGCAGCTCCTAAACCTGATACTCTGGAGCCATTATAGCCAGGTACCTGACTGGTTTCGAGCAAACCACCTTCAGTAGGTCTTACCTGAAACATTTCCACATAACGATACTGCAAACCAACAAAAAGTTTTTGGGTGATTTTGCGCAATACCCTGTTTTCTACCCTTACCCTACGATAACTTACCAGTTCTTCGTTTTCTTTGGGTAGCCGATTGCCTATGCCATAATAAAACTCAGGAAAAAACAGGTAGGAAAAGCGCCCATTGATGACATATTTTTCTTCGTTGGTAAAAAGAGTATACCTGGCTGTACCATCTATTTGCCCTTGTGCAGTGTATAAAAAATAGGTTTGAAGGTTGGAAGCTCGGGTAGCTTTTTTGTTTTTACCCATCTTAAAACTCAACGAGGCAAGCGCCCCTAGCCCAAACCTGGTTTCGGGTGAGTAGTACAACACGGGTAAAGTAATCATTTTCACATTTTTTTCTTTCTTTTTTTGGGTAGTAGTATCAGTTTGCGCCTGAGACAAATTGACTTTGGTAAAGACTATCCAAACCAATAATAACACTGACAAAGCTATTCTAAATTTCATTTGTATATGGTTTTACTTCCAATAATGGTTTCTAAATCTTAGTTTTAAATTTTAGTCAACATATAAGCTACTTTTCTGAATGAAAAAACGTTTTTTCAGAAAAGCATTGCTTATGGTATAGTAAAAGTACATTTTTTTTATAGAATGTGCTTTTGTTCAAGTATTAAATTCAACATTGCTTAAAATCACTCTTTAGGTACAAAGTATTGCTTTATGTGTTGTACCTGGTTACAAAAAAACTTGTGTAACTATGGCGAATTGATGTTTTTTTGTGCCTTGTGTAACCTCAACACCAACCGGTAAAGACTTTGATGATACGCTAGACCATTGGCTTTATAAGATAATTTTCAAACCTCAGATAGTATGAACAGTATTTGTGTTTTTTGTGGTTCCAGATCTGGAGCTAACCCTATTTACCGCGAGAAAGCTACGCACGTCGGACATATTTTAGCAAAAAAAGGTCTAAAACTGGTCTATGGAGCCGGCAAGGTAGGGCTCATGGGAGCTGTAGCCGACGCAATGTTAGACAAAGGTGGAGAGGTGGTTGGGGTAATTCCACAGTTTTTGGTAGACAAAGAGGTAGCCCACGACGGTATCAATGAATTAATTATTGTGGAGTCTATGCATGAACGGAAGCAAAAAATGACCAAAATGGCAGATGCTTTCTTGATTTTGCCAGGAGGTATAGGTACTATGGAAGAGTTTTTTGAAGTATACACCTGGGGACAATTGGGTTTGCATCAAAAACCCATTGGCATACTCAATGTAGGAAGTTATTATGATTTAATGATTCAGTTTTTGAATCATACCGTAGGTCAAGGGTTTATGAGTCAATCTACTAAAGACATAGTTTTTACTGACACCAACCCTGAGGCTTTGTTAAGAAAAATGCGTAGTTATAAAGCCCCTGACATAGATAAGTTATTGAATATTGAGCGAACCTAGTACACTATTTTTTGGCGATTTATTATATCAATACTTTGCAGTGATTTTAGTCAAAGTTGTTTGCTGGTTATCAGTTATTGATGAATTTAAAAACTATTTAATTGGGTGTTTAGGCATACAACCGAAACACTTTTAAAAATAAAGTGGGTGCACAATCTTAATATAAAATACTGGTTTACAGCATTTAACAAGGTGAACATTTACTCGAATCAGCTATGAACTATTGTATATACAAGTACAAGGTAAACTTGAAATGAAATAAATGATTCGAAGAGATTACATTTTAAAGTTGATTGACCAATTGGTAATGGCGCTCAAAAAAATAAGGGGTTTAAAAGACCGTGAGTTTTACGAAGAAGCACTAGAACTGATTGCAGAAAAAAAAGAAGCTTTCCTAAAAATTGATGCAACATACCTTGATCAACTGTCGGTAGAGGATTTACAGGTATTGTTAGATAATGACATTGACCGAGGTAAGGAATTATGGACGTTTGGGGTAGATTTGTTATTTGAAGAAGCATCTATTTATGACCTGCTAGACAACGAACCACAAGTGTTTCGTGCTTACCATCAAGCGTTAACAATTTTAACCCATTTGATAAAAAAATACCGGGAGGTAAACATCAACTTGTTTGACAAATTAGCCGTTGCAGTGGCTTACTTGCGCGACTTTAGGCTACCCTGGCAAAGTTATGAGAAGATCATTGATTATTACAAAGCTACCCAACAATTTGCTCACGCCGAGGATATGCTATTTCAAATGGCTACTACCCACATTGATCAGGCAACTGCTTTGTTACAATTAGGACAAATGTTTTATGCCGAACTGCTCGCTATGGATGATCAGGTGCTTAACACAGGTAAACTGCCTCGCTCAGAGGTTGAAAGTGGCTTAAAAGCTTTTAAACAAAAAATAGGCGGATTTTAGTCCGCCTGTTTGTTTTACTTAGTAATCAAGTATACAACAGTGATTACCAATAATGCTTTACATATATATGTGTGTTATTGTTGATTGGTCGCTTCTTGTCTATAAATTTCGCGTACCTCCTGTAATGAGCTCTCAGTCAGGGGTTTGGTTACAAACTTTATTACGTGGTCATTGTCTACAATACGGGCAATGTCACGCTTGTTGTTTGAACTTGACAAAATCACAATGTTACACTTTTTCTTTACCTCTTCGGGGAAAAGTTCAAACTCAAACAAAAATACAAAGCCATCTACAATGGGCATGTTAATGTCAAGAAAAATAATATCGGGTAAATTAGATGGGTCATCCTGGTATTGTTCAAGGTACTGCAGTGCGCTTTTTCCTGAATTTCTTACTTCAACTCTTTGAGCAAATTTGGTGATTTCAATAATTCGTTTGCTGATAAAGTTGTCAGTATCATTATCATCAACCAGCAATACTAAATCTATATCTTTTTCCATTGTAATGGTTATTTAAAACTGATCGTAATATATGTAATATTTGAAGGTTTCTCTAAGGCATTCGAAATATCTAGTGACTGATAATACATAAATAGAAAATTTAACTTAGAAAAACAATTTTCAAAACACATTTCCACGGTGTTATAAGTTACGCTAATTTGCCTTAATTTTTCTGAAATAACGGCATTATTTTATCAAAAACAAAAAATATACCTATAAATCCCCTCCTTGATTTTTCCCTCATTTTCTTAAAAAAAACGAGCCATTATATCTATGTTTTAACAGCATTTTTATAAGAAATTTATATGGTTTGACAAGAAGTAAAGGTATACGTTGACCGGACAAAAGCAGTAGTAATATTTTCTGTGTTTTTTATCATTTTTGTTCTCTTCTAATTGCCTTTGTATAAACAAAGTGAAATAAATAATTAGCTGATTTATAAATAAAAAATGTATTTTTTCAACAATATCCTGCAAAGAACACCTCTATATTGAAATTCATTTTAATAAAAATCATAAAATAACTAAAATTAGAATGTATGCATTGTACAACCAATTATTCAATATTGGGATCAGGGTATGTCTAAAAATTAGTTCATGGTTTTGTTTTCAAAGGTGAAAAAAAGCAATTTTCAACTCTGAAGACAACATTTAAACATACCCTCATGACCAAAACTGATTCACTCCAAAACAATCAAAAGTACTCAAATGATACATTCCAATTACAAATTACACATTTACTTTATAGTTATCTTGCTGGCAAGCAACCTGTTTTTAGGCTGTACTAAAAAAGAAACCCTTTTACCCAAACCTAAAACTCCTGCCTCGACCAAACTAACCACAATCGCAAGCACACGGTCAGGGTCAGGTAGCGACATCATGTTGCAAGGCTTCCACTGGAACTCCTGGCAGTATGGTACTTGGAACATTGTCAAAAACAAGGCAAATGAGATCAAAAATGCAGGCTTTTCTATGGTTTGGCTTCCGCCCGTATCTAAGTCTACCGGAGGCACTGGTTACCTGCCCAACGAGTGGTATCAGATAAACTCTGACCATGGTGCAGGTAGTGAGCTAAGGGCAGCGATCAACGCCTTGAACAGCCACAACATCAAACCGATTGCCGATATTGTAGTAAACCACCGAGTGGGTACTACCAACTGGGCAGATTTTACTAACCCTTCTTTTGGCAACAATGCCAACGCTGTAACCAAAGACGATGAATGGGGACAAGGTACAGGAAACTACGACACAGGCGATAGTTATAACGCGGGGCGAGACCTTGACCATACCAACGGTTCGGTAAGAAATGAGATTAGAAACTGGCTCAACTGGCTTAAAAATGATGTAGGTTTTGCAGGATGGCGTTACGATTATGTAAAAGGCTACAGTGCGTCTTATACCGGGTTATATAATGACCAAACCACTCCTTATTTTTCGGTAGGAGAACTTTGGCCTGACATTACTGGCAATTATTATGCGTCGGGCAATGGGGTGAACTATCACCGCCAGAAAATTATGGATTGGATCAACGGTACTGGCAATAAATCTACTGCTTTTGACTTTACAACTAAATGGCAGTTGATGCTTGCCGTAGAACGAGGAGAGTACTGGCGATTGAGAGATGCTCAAGGTAAACCTATAGGCGCCATTGGTTGGTGGCCACAAATGTCGGTTACTTTTGTAGATAATCACGATACGGGGCCATCGCCCAATGGTGGACAAGACTACTGGCCTTTTCCAGCTGATAAAATAGAAGAAGGTTATGCGTATATTTTGACTCACCCTGGCATTCCCTGTGTATACTGGCCTCATTACTTTGACTGGGGTGCCCAACTGAAAAACAAGATCAAATCGTTGATTTCAATCCGAAAGTCTCAGGGGATTACGGCCACTAGTTCGGTAGTTATTCGGGCAGCCGATGGAAATAAATACGCTGCTATTGTTAACAACAACACCGCAGTAAAAATAGGAGGAGGCGATTGGTTGCCAGGCAGTGGTTGGTCGCTTGCAGAAAGTGGCCGCAACTGGGCAGTATGGAAACGATAAATTTATAATTTTTGTGCATGCATACGACACCGGGTAAACTTATTGCCCGGTTTTTTGTTGTATGTAGGCAAGCACACATTGCCTGATGAGTTTGCATTAAAAGAGGTGGAAAAGTAATTTGGAAGCCTTTTTTTGTAATTTTTATTTTTTTTAATTATGTATATATTGACCACAAATTAAATGGAAAGATAAAACAGATATTCTCCATTTTTTTAACATCAATACTGTATATTTAAAACATAAGTAGTAAGTTTCCATTATTCCTTTGAGCGCCCACAAAGCCTCAGCGAGTTTTTACGAACACGATGGAACACATTTCAAACAATTTAAAAACCAAAATTTTAAATGATGAATCAAATGAAGAAAAACTTACCAAATTTAATGTTGTCCTTATTAGTAATTTTTGCTGTAGGCTGTAAAGATCCTTTGGCAGAAATGGCAAAAATAATGGAGCAACAGCAACTTACAGTAGAGCCTAATCCTCTTGAACTGCACGGCGGCAACGTAGGATTTACTTTGTCGGCAAAACTGCCTGTAAAGATGATGAAAAAGGGGATTACTTACGGGTTGGAAGTTGACTATGTATCAGGAGATATTACTAAATTTACCAAAGGTAAAGATGGTAACAAGCCTGACGGTGTAACCAAAGCTGGGGTTATTGAGCTTGAAGGTGACAAGTATGCTGGTGGAACTGAAGAGCCAAAAGTGAGCAAAAAAATGAACTTTGCTTACGAAGACAAGCACGAACAAGGTTTTGTCATTATTACTGGTGTAGCCAGCAAAGGTAAAAAAAGTAAAAGATTTGGACCTATTGGTGTAATGAGCGCTGGTAACCCTGTAGTAGGTGTAGCTACTACCAGCCGTTTGGTGAGAAACCCTGTAGATGGTATTTCTAACGCTGCTGGTAAAAGCCCATTTGCTTATGCTCAGGATGGTTGGACAAAAGAAAGCGATAAAACTACTTCTTACAACATCAACTTTGAGCAAGGAAGCGCTCGCGTAACCGCCACCACTGGTGACAATAAAAATACAATTGATCTTGCCAAAGCTACTTTCAAAGCAATGGCTTCTCAATTTGCCAAGGTTGATAATATCCCTGAGTTCAAAGCAAACGGGGCAAGCTCTCACTCTCCTGAAGGACGTGTAGCCATCAACCAAAACTTGCCAGGTCAGCGTTCAAGCGCAGTTGGTAATCAAATGAAGATGATGATGAAAGCTTTTGACTATGGCAAGAAAGTAAAGAAGTTTGACTTTCAGTTTGATAACAAAACTTTGGAAGCTACCTGGCCAGAATTCAAAACTTTGGTACAAGGAAGTTCTTTGAACGAAGATCAAAAGACTGAGGTAGTAGGTATCGTAGACGGAAGCGGTGGATTTGTAGAAAAAGAAAAGAAACTACAAGGCCTTGCTTACTACAATACAATGATGGACGAGATTTACCCAAAAATGCGTTACGCAAAAATGGACATCACTGTACCAGGTCAGGCCAAGACTAAGGCTGACATGGAGAACATGTTGGATAAAATTGTAAAAGGTGAAGAGCCAGCAGACAAATTGACTGAGACTGAGTTCTTGTATATGGCTGCCAACAACCCTAACTACACCAACCGTGTAAAATGGTTAGAAAAAGCAGTAACTAAATATGATACCTGGAAAGTAAACAACAACTTGGGTGCTGCTTACTTAGATGTAGCCTTATTGACCAAAGACAACTCTTATGTTGATAAAGCATTGGCTTCTTTTGAAAAGGCAAAGGGTAAAAAAGAATCAGGTGAGATTTACTACAACATGGGAATGGCTTACTTGATGAAAGGTGACAATGCCAAAGCAGAAGAGTCTTTTAAGAAAGCCGTAGAAATAGGAGCGGGTGACAACCCTGCGATGACTGGATTGTTGAATGGAATCAAAGGTTACTATGCGATTCAGCAGGCTACTTCTCGCGACGATGGCAAATACAAAGAAGCTTATGAGTTGTTAGCCAGTGCAGCCAGTACTGTACCTAACTATTTCAACAAAGGTTTGGCTTACTTGTTAGAGGCCAACGACTACGAGCAAGCAAAGGCTTCGTTCAATGCTGCGGCAAAAATGAATGACAAAGATGCCACTACTTTCTATGCATTGGCAGTAGTAGCTGCTCGTCAGGGCAACGAAGGAGAGCTTACTCAAAACTTGAAAAAAGCAGTAGAGTTGAAGAGTGACTTGAAGGCAAAAGCGTTGAAAGATGCAGAATTCTTTAAGTACAAAACCAAGGCTTCATTTATGGATGCTATCAAGTAATGTTGATTTTAAAGGGGCATTTACAAACTGGATACTTTGATAAATTATTTACTTGAAGCATACCATTTGTAACTTGCTACTTAAAATATACAAAGCCTGTTCTGAAAAGAGCAGGCTTTTTTTAGTACTATTGCTCGTCATCACTTTACTCTAACAAGTGCGTATACTGAGATTTGCTCAAGTGCCCATTTATCCATTCGGCGTCAAGTTCGGCACCTAGTTTTTTGTAAAACTTAATCGCCGGTTCGTTCCAGTCAAGTACTTGCCAACTAATACGATGACAGTTTTCGTCTTGTGCCTTTTGAGCAATCGCCTTAAATAAATGAAAGCCTGCTTTGTACTGCCGATACTTCTCTTTTACATACAAGTCTTCCAGGTACATACTTTTGCCTTTCCAGGTAGAATAACGGTAATAATACAACGCCATTCCTACTACTTTGTCCTCCAACTCTGCCAGAAAAAAACCATACAATGGCTGACTACCAAACCCATCGGCAAGTAATTGCTCCTCAGTAGTTTTCACCTCATCCAAAGCTTTTTCGTACAGCGCCAACTCTTTAATCATTTCAAGCAAGGCACCTACATCTTCGGGTTTACCTGCCCTTACTTTTATACTGTGATTGCTCATAAAATTTTGTGGGTCAAAATACCATTAAAACATATCAGCAAGTTTGTTGTTTTTTCAGAGAAAGACAAGTTTTAAACGTTTGGTCACGAGTACTCAGCTTGTGGCCAATTATTCAAGAAAATAATAAAAAATGCCTGAATTACCCGAAGTAGAACGATTCAAACAATATTTTGAAGGTACAGCCTTGCACCAAAAAGTAGTACAAGTGGAAATTGCAGATGCAGGAGTACTTGCCTGTACCGCTGAAACCCTAAAGGAGGTAGCCGAAAAGCACACATTTGATAAAACCGACCGAATTGGCAAGTACTTGTTTATAGAAACGAGTGCTGACAAGGTGTTGATGATTCATTTTGGAATGAGTGGTTCACTTAAGTATTACCGCGACGATCCTCCTCGTTTTGGGCGGGTAGTTTTTCACCTTGCCAACGGTTTTCACCTTGCCTTTGACTGTCCCCGCAAATTTGGCCGTATAGATGTGGCAGACAACGTAAAGGCTTATCAAGCCAAAAAGAAACTGTCAACCGACGCTTATAAAATGAGTTGGGAAGAGTTTGAGCAAAATACCGCTGGGCGCAAAGGATTGATTAAACCGCTGCTGCTCAACCAGCAAGTAGCCGCAGGAGTAGGTAACTGGATCGCCGACGAAATATTGTTTCAGGCGAGGGTACACCCCGAAACCCGTACCAATAAGTTGAGTAAAAACGAGCTACGCCTGGTGTATGATAAAATGCGCGATATTTTACAAACTGCCGTCAGTCATGAAGCCAATTATAACCATTATCCTAAAGACTATTTTATTCATCGCCGAGGCTGGACTGATCAGAACACCGAAAACTGCCCCAATTGTGGCACCAAAGTGCATTATATGAAAGTAGGAGGACGCGCTACCTATTTGTGTGAGGTGTGCCAAGAACCACAGGAGGTATAGCATTTTTGCTATTGCAACAGACACACAGCAAGTGAACAATGACTTAACTGTTTTTTATGAAAAAAAAAACAACAACTTCGAACAGTTGGTGACACAGTGTATTGAACTAAACCAATATGTTGGGCTGGGAAACCCTATGTCTCATGTCTTGTTGATAGGTAAAGAGGCTGGTTTTGACCCAAATGACAAAAAAAGTATGGAAGAACACAAACAAAACGCCACCTACTTTCGGCAAAACCTATGTGGGGGTGTATACGCAGAGCAATATGTTCCTCCTGAAGGGTCAAACCTGAGAAACTATAACCATACCTGGCAAAAGTACCAAAAGCTTTATGATATAATCAAGGGCAGGAAAGACCCTTTACCCAACTATACAATAGATTTTGTAAGTAAAGTGTTTACTATCGAATTGAGTGACTTACCGTCTCTCAACACAAGTGATGCAAAGAAAGACCCGAATTTTAAACCCCAACTTGCTAAGAGGAAAAAATCTTTTTTTGAAAGTGATTTTATCCGTAGTTTTCGGGTAGTAGTAATCACCGCTTTAGATGCTGATTATATCATTAACCAAGGAGAAGGAGATGCCAGGGAAATAGACCGTATTTTTGAAGTAAACTTTGATAAAGAAGTACCCTTGGAAAATAGCAAGAATAAATTTTGGATTCACTACAGTAACAACACCAATCAGCCTAAGCTAGTTATTCATACCCGACAGTTTACAAATGGGGCTTCTAATGAGTTGTTAGAGAAAATAGGAGAAACAATTCAAAAGTTTATGTGTGAAAACAAGATACCATTCACTGTTTAAACTTATTGGGATGCTTATGATAAAAACCAAGGCAAAGGGTGATTGGGTGCAGTGAGCGTATTTGTATATTTACAGAAAAATACAATTTAAACATTTTGATTAAAAATATACTAGTCATAGCAATGGATTGCTTAACTTTGGGTAACCAAAAGCTATTGTATGAGTAACCAATATGACAAGATATTTAAAGAGAATGTAGGAGAGTTCTTTTTATCGTTGAGCGAAACTTACCTCAACATAAAGGTAGAAAAAAGCGAAGAGCTGAAAGACAAACTGCAAACTACGCTGGAGCGGGAAGCTGATTTTTTGAGAAAAATCACTACACCCCAAGGCGAACAAATGATTGTTCAGTTGGAGTTTCAAACCAACGACGAACAGGGAATGGTGGAACGAATGCAGTTGTATTTTGCTATTTTGCAACAAAAATATAAACTTTCCATACGCCAGTTTGTAATTTATGTCGGGAACAAACCACCCAAAATGCGTACTCGCCTAAATCCAGAAGAGATTTTTACAGGGTTTGAATTGCTTGACTTAAGTCAAATCAAGTATAAGCAATGGCTTGCGTCAAACATACCAGAAGAAATACTGCTCGCGGTACTGGGTGACTTTCAGCAAGCAGATGCTTTACAAGTTTTGAAACAAATAATTTCAAGACTTCTGGTACTAATTAAAGATCCTGGCACGTTACAAAAGTATATCAGGCAACTTGCTATACTTGCCCGATTGAGAAATTTAACTATTGAAACCGAACAAACATTAGATGATATGGCACTTACTTATGACATTGAAAAAGATGCTTTTTACCTAAAAGGTGTAAAAAAAGGCAAGGAAGAAGGAAAAGAAGAAGGGATAAAAAAAGGAAAAGAAGAAGGCGTAAAAGAAGGGATAAAAAAAGGTCGGGAAGAAGGTAAACAAGAAGAGAAAACAGCATTGATACTTGGTTTGTTGAAGTCAGGCAAAATGACATTGCAAGAAATCGCCAGCCTAACAAAAGTCACCGTAGCAGAGGTTCAAAAGATGGCTGATCAAATCAAGTAAAGTTTTCTTATGGCACTTACTTATGACATTGAAAAAGATGTTTTTTACCTAAAAGGAGTAAAAAGAGGAAAACAAGAAGGAATCGAAGAAGGGATAAAAAAAGGCAAAACAGAAATGGTGCTTGGCTTGATCAAATCTGGTAAACTTACCTTAAATGAAATTGCCCAGCTTGCACAAATTAGCCTGGAACAAGTGAAAAAAAATGCTGATCAAATCAAATAAAGTTTTCTTATGGCACTTACTTATGACATTGAAAAAGATGCTTTTTACCTAAAAGGTGTAAAAAAAGGAAAAGAAGAAGGCGTAAAAGAAGGGATAAAAAAAGGCCGGGAAGAAGGTAAACAAGAAGAGAAAACAGCATTGATACTTGGTTTGTTGAAGTCAGGTAAAATGACGTTGCAAGAAATTGCCAGCCTAACAAAAGTCACCGTAGCAGAGATTCAAAAGATGGCTGATCAAAAAAAACACCGATAAATTATCAAAAATAAGAATTTATCGGTGTCATATATAATAATTTACTTAGTACCCCATCTAAGCCTGCGCCAACTCCCCATCCATGTGGCGACCCAACGTATTTTGGTACATATCTTTGGCGTCTTCGGTCGTTATCAGCACATGAGTATCTACCTTAAAGTCGCTTATTGTAACCACTCCTACCTCAAAGAAAGGCACTGATTGCTCTTTCATAAAATCTTCAAAACGATCTTGGTCTTCAGCTTTGATAGTAACTACTACCCGGCTTTGCGACTCTCCAAACAAGAAAGCATCCTTGCGCACATCAATTTCGTCAAAAGTAGTCAATATAGAAAAACCTAAATCGCGCGGCATTGCCGACTCTGCCAAGGTTACAAACAAACCTCCGTCTGAGATGTCGTGTGCCGACTGTATTTGCTTGTCGCGAATCAACGCTTTCACTGTTTGCTGCAAGTCATACTCTGCCTCAAGGTCAAAGTGAGGAGCCGAAGACTCTTTGAAGTTGTGATAAGAAGTCAAATACTCAGATCCGGCAATATCATTTTTAGGTTCACCAATCACATAAATAATGTCACCCACATTTTTAAAGTCAAGCGTCATGCGGTGTTCAAGGTTATCCATCAACCCCAACATACCAATGGTAGGTGTGGGCAATACTGCGTTGGTTACATTGCCTCCCTCTTTGCTTACCGTAGATGCCTGGTTGTAAAAACTCACATTCCCACCCGTTACTGGGGTTTCCAGCTTTTCGCAAGCGTCAATAATGCCCTTCACACTTTGAACAAACTGCCAGTATACCTCTTGGTTGTAAGGGTTGCCAAAGTTTAGGTTGTTGGTAATTGCCACTGGATTGCCACCTGCACATACTACGTTTCTTGCCGATTCGCACACAGCAATCATTGCCCCTATTTTAGGGTCGGCCTGTACATAACGTCCATTGCAATCTACGCTAATCACAATTGCCTGATCAGCTCCTTTTATGTGTACTACAGCAGCATCAGCGGGCGAGTTGGTAGAGGCGTTGGCAGTGCCTACCATAGAGTCGTACTGCTCATAAATCCATTGGCGGGAAACAATATTAGGGTGTTTCATCAAAAACTGCGCAACCGCTGCATAATCGGTAGGCTCAGGAACATCTTCAGTCTTAAAATGCTTGTATTGCTGAAAATAGTCTGGCTCGGTATAGCTGTGTTCGTAGATAGGTGCATCGCCCCCCAATACCAAGGCGTTGGCAGGTACATCGGCCACCAACTCCCCTTTTTGAAAGAAACGCACATTGTTAGACTCCGTCACGGTTCCTATTTCAGCACAATTCAAATCCCACTTATCAAAAATATCAAGAATTTCCTGCTCTTTGCCCTTTTCAACCACTACCAGCATTCGCTCTTGCGACTCTGACAACAAAATTTCAAAAGGCAACATATTTTCCTGGCGCAAAGGCACCTTGTCAAGGTCAATGTCCATACCGTGCTCACCTTTGGCACTCATTTCAGACGACGAACATATAATACCAGCCGCACCCATATCCTGAATACCTACCACATTTCCGGTGGCAATTACCTCAAGGGTAGCTTCCAGCAATAGCTTTTCCTGAAAAGGATCTCCTACTTGTACCGAGGGCAAATCTTTGGCAGAATCTTCGGTAATGTCTTTAGACGCAAACGCCGCCCCGTGAATACCGTCTTTACCCGTAGCCGAACCTACAATAAATACCGGATTGCCCACCCCTAGAGCAATGGCGCTGGCAATCTTATCGGTTTCTACAATACCTGCCGAAAAAGCGTTTACCAATGGGTTGGTATTGTAAGAAGAGTCAAAATATACTTCACCACCTACAGTAGGTACTCCAAAAGCATTGCCATAATCGCCAATTCCTTTGACTACCCCACGCAACAAGTGTTTGGTTTTTTCGAGGTCAATATCGCCAAAACGCAAAGTATTGAGTTGGGCAATGGGACGCGCCCCCATAGTGAAAATATCGCGGTTGATCCCTCCTACTCCAGTAGCAGCCCCTTGGTAAGGCTCAATGGCTGAGGGGTGGTTGTGCGACTCAATCTTAAAAGCACACGCCAAGCCATTGCCAATGTCTACCAATCCAGCGTTTTCTTCGCCCGCTTCGGCAAGCATACGAGGTGAGCTTTTGGGAAGCTTCTTAAGCCACAAAATAGAGCTTTTGTAGCAGCAGTGTTCCGACCACATCACCGAAAAAGCACTGAGTTCGGTAAAATTAGGAGTTCGCCCCAATAGCTCCTTTATTTTCTCAAATTCTTCAATCAACAAGCCAAGTTGCATGGCAGTTTCTACGGTAGTGAGTTGCTCTTCCAAAGTAACAGTTTTATAGTTTAATATCTTTACAATCAGTTGATAAGCGGTAAAAATATACTAGGATTAAAGTGATTTTAGGATTTACAGGATTGATTAATGTTGGTATTCAGACAATTAGTCAAAATCCATCCTCAAAACCATTTTTGTTTAAGTATAAGAGAAGGTGAGCCGTTTATCAAATTATCAATAACGCAGCAAAAATACGGTAATTGGCTTAATATTATAAAGTCAGTCGGTTTTTTTTTAGCGGCAAGCTTTTAAACGTATAGGCAATAGCGTGGTGGAGGCTTTGTTTTTTAGTGACCTGGGTGACATTTGCACCAATCGATAGGGTAATCATCAAAAGGCTTGAATCTACTCCAAGCCTTTTTTCATCATTTATACGTGTTCAATCCGACTATATAGTAGTATAACTTTCTTCAGCTCCCCACAAAGCTTCTCTATCTCCTCTTCGGTATTGTAATAATGTACCGATGACCGCACCAAGGGGGGCAACTCACGCTCTTGCATATCTAGCAAAGTACCACTTTCCAGAATAAGTGAAGTATTGATTTGTACCTCTCTCAGTTTTTCAACAACAAACTCCGCCGGAATGCCCTCAATGCCCCACGAAACAATGCCACCTTTTACCAGCCCCAAGTCATACACTTGTACATTGGGCAACTCAACCAAACGCTGACGCAGTAAATTACCCAGCTGTTGAATCCGCTGCCAAATGTTCTCCATTCCCAGGTCAAGGGCGTATTGTACCGCCTCCGAAAGCCCCAGTCGGTTTGCCCGGTTATATTCATAGTTTTCAAAACGTACCCCATCGGTACGCATCTCATAGGCACTTTTTGCCGTCCATTTTGCCGAAGTCAAATCCAATACTTTGGGCTCTAAGTCTTGCAAAATACGTTCGCTTACATACAAAAAACCTGTGCCGCGAGGAGCACGCAAGTACTTTCGCCCAGTAGCCGAAAGCATATCACAACCAATTTGCTGCACGTCTACTGGCAACTGCCCTACAGACTGACAAGCATCTAATAAATACAAAACGCCATATTTTTTGGCAAGTTTACCTACTTCCTCGGCAGGGTTTACCAACCCTCCATTGGTGGGCACATGGGTAATACTTATTAGTTTTATCTTCCCTTCACTTGCTTTGTCTTCGGCAAGCAACTGCTCTAATGCCTCTAGCGATAGTTGCCCGTGTTTGTCATTAGGCACTACTTCTATTTTTATCCCATGTGTTTTTTGTGCTTGCAAATAATTGATATAGTTAGAAGCATACTCTGCCATAGCTGTTGCTACCCGATCGCCTGGCTGCAAGTCGAGCGCAAAAAAAGCTTTTCCCCAGGCAACCGTAGCACTTTCTACAAGGGCTATTTCGCTGGGTTGGGCATTTATCAGGCGGGCAACCCGTGTATAAGTAGTCTGGAGCTCATCGGCAAACTTAGCGGCTGTTTCATAGCCCCCATAGTTTGCTTCCTGGTTCATATAATCGCGCTGAACATCGATTACCGCTTGAGGTATGAGCGCTGCTCCTGCATTATTTAAATGAGTTACCTGAAGGCATCCTGGAGTATCAGCACGTAGTTTTTGTATATCCATATATTCTGTCAATTGTTTGGTTAGTAATTTTTTTCAATGTTTAATATCATTCCCTAAAATACTTCTATTTGCCACTGATCCAACTCCTTGTCCAGTCCGCGCCCATTGCCCGACACCTTGTCCATCAAATCCCAAAAATCCTGGCTATGGTTTTTTACTTGCGTATGACATAGTTCATGCAAAATCACATAATCGCGCAGGTGAGCTGGCAAACGCATCAAGTGCAAATTCAAATTAATTTTATTGTCATAACTGCAACTCCCCCAGCGGGTTTTCGCATTTTTGACATGTACCGATCTAAATTTAAACTGGTGTAAGGTAGCCAACTCACGCACCCTGCCCGGCAAAAAAACTTTCGCTTCCCGGCGGTAGGTTTCTACAATACAATGGCGAATAAAATCCTGGGTTTCGATACTCGCAAAATCAGTGTCAGGTGGGTATATAATGGTCAGCTTGGTTTGGTCAGCTTTGGCACGCAATTCCGACGAGGCATCTACTACAAATACTAACTCGTGTGAGAAAGTAGTAAACTGGGTATCGGGGGTAAACAGGGTAAGCTTGCCTTCCAGTTTTTGCATATTGGGTATGTGCTTCATCAACCAGCTTTTTTTCTCAAGCACCAGTTTTTCGGCATTGGCAAAGGTTACCCTGTGAGGTACCGTTACCCTTACTCCCTTCAAAGGCGCTATTTTTATATTTACTCGTTTGGCACGTTTACTCTTTACAAGCAACACCTCGCCTACACCTGCTATATGTATGGTTTTTTCTATCATTTTTTTAAAAGCTTCAAGCATCAAGTGTTCACCCCAAGTGTTAGCCTTCTTGCAGCTTATCGCTTGCACCTTGGGGCTAATACTTAAATATTCATTACCTGCCAAGCCAAACGCTGTGACAGTTGCTCAAACTCCTTGAGTGCCGCTGTAGCCTCTGGGGTCTCCATCTGGCCATTTTCCATCCACCCCTTCAGTTTTGCCTTTAGCGCCGATGCCCTACGCAATGGTTGTTCGCTGGTTTCGTAACTTTCGGCAGTTAGCCCAAACAACTGCTGCAAAACCTCATCCCACCGCAATGCTTTGGGGTGTGGCGTATAATTGTCTATGTGGTTGGCACCCTTATAATAAGGCTTTCGTTCTACAAAGCCTGTTTCGTCAAATTGCAACTCTACAATTTCCCAAGGGTCAAAGCTTGAGGCAATCAAGGGCGAATGAGTAGCAAATAAAAACTGTGCCTGTGGAGCAAGTCGAGTATAATAATCAATGGCCATACTTTGCATATTGGGGTACAACGACCGCTCTGGCTCATCCATCAACACGACCGTATTGCGCATGTTGAGCTTAAACAAAGGCGTGGCGGTCAAAATAATTTGCTTGGTACCCGTACTCCACTTACTATAAGGTACATTATCGCCTGCCAAGGTATTGACCTGAATAAATTTGACTTCTTCGCTAAATTTATACTCTGCCTTGGTGTTTACTTCTAGTTGAAACTGGTTCAAAATAGGATTCAACAAATTGCCCAAAGCCTCCAGCGGGTTGGGATTGTCGTTTTTCCATTGCCTAAACTGATCGCGTAGGTTTTCTATGGGCATGTCATCGTTTTCGAGCAAAGCTTCTGAAATTTGTCGACTGTAGTAGTTTCGGGCGTCTTCGTATTCTTGCAAATCCAGTAAGATCGACTTCCACAACTCCAGCGGATTATCGCTGGCAAAATTATACACCGTTTTGGTGGCAAGCTTTTCCCTTTCGGCAATAATTTTCTCTTTCATATTATCGCTCGTACGAATGTTCCGCAAAGGGTTTTCTACCACTTGGTTTTGCAAAATGTTGTTGATACTATCAATGGTTTCTGCCGGAAAATTCACCAATTTGTTATGGTATTTGTCATAATAGCCCTGCTCTACCAAGCCCGCAAAAAAAGTAGGTAAATCAATCTCAAAATCGTCTTGAGGGTCATAAATCAACACTTCTTTGTTGGCAATAAAGACCTCTACCGAGCGCATTTGGTCAAAGCTTGCCTTGATAGAAAAGTTAAAATTGCTGGGTGGCTTGGCGGTGTACAACTCGGCTTGAGTGCCATAAAAAAAATGAAGCAATACATTGTATAACTGGTTCAAAATGGTTGTTTTTCCGGTACCACTTTGGCCAATCAAACACACCTTGTCGAGCGGTTGGCCAGCCTTGGCGTGCCCTTGTGGGTAGGTGAGGTCAAGCCTGAAATCTTTGAATTGTTGAAAGTTAGGAATATTGATATGACTGATTTTCATAGACGCAAATATAATAGTTTATGGTAAAAAAATAACAGATATTGTCCAAGTGTGAAGTAAGATTTGGTATATACCATTAGAAGGTTGATCAACCAACCTGTTTTCTCATAAATGATAATTTTCAGATAAGAAATCAACATGCAAAAAGTGAAAATTTATTTAGCGGTCTTTGTTGGCTGTATGTGTACTATGGTAGCTTGTAAAAAGAAGGATGAGGTAGCCCCTAAAACAGCTGGAAAGTTTGGGCTTACCCAAATGCACGCCAACCAAAGAGTGCGCAAACAAGTGATTGATGGGGTAACTTATGTGCCTTACGAAACGGCTAAAAATCAGCGAACTACCGAGGTGGCAAACTTTGATTTGGGCAACCTTAAGGCGAGTAAATCATTTTATTTTATCCTAAGCAACAATGGTGATCGAGCCATCACCGATGTAACTATAGAGTCTAACAATCCTCAGTTTGAGATTTTCCCAAAATCGATTGATAAACTCGCCGGAGCTTCAGAAGACGGCATTGTACCTTTGCTTGAACTAGGGGTCATCCATGGCAACCGATTAAATGGAATAGGCTTTCAAAGCTTGTTGCCTATGGGCGACAACACTGTAGAGGTAACCATCAAAGGAAAAACCCAAGGCGAAAACGGCGAGGAAACAGTAGAGTTAAAAGCTGAAGTGAAACTATTTGCTCAGGTGATGGATATAAAACTATTTAAGGCCAATAATGAAGTAGACCTCAACAAAGTATCATATAGTATGCCTGTAGTCGAGCAATTAAATGGATTAGGTCGGATACGGGGCTATAGTGTTGGAAATAGTATAGTGACTATTGAAAACTCCGGCAACGTAAATATAACGTTAGAAATTCAACCAACAAATACTGATGAAGGTGATCCAATAATTACTCACACCCTAAGTGTAGGAGCCAAGTTAGAATTGGGTGTAATGTCAAAAAATAAAGTTTTTGCACTAGAAGGAGGTGGAGCAACCACTGACTATAAAAGAATAGCGATTGGGGATGATGGCAAAGGATACTTTGCAGTATCAAACATCTTTTAAATCTACCTTAAAACCTTACCCCCCCTCTATCCCATAAAACAAAACCAAGACACCTAGCACGCTAACAAAATGTATAGCGTGCTATTTTTTGCAATGGGTGGTTATCTTTCTTGTAAAAAATCAAGAAATTACGTCCATTTGAAGTCATCGTGTTTGGTATATACCATTAGAAGGTTTATCAACCAACCTGTTTTCTCATAAATGATAATTTTCAGATAAGAAATCAACATGCAAAAAGTAAAAATTTATTTAGCGGTCTTTGTTGGGTTAATGACTGCAGTTGTAGCTTGTAAAAAGAAGGATGCTGTAAACCCTTCTACACCAGTTACTCCCGACCCTGTGGAAGAAGTAAAAGTAAAAACGGCTGGAAAGTTTGGGCTTACCCAAATGCACGCCAACCAAAGGGTACGCAAACAAGTGATTGATGGGGTAACTTATGTGCCTTACGAAACGGCTAAAAATCAGCGAACTACCGAGGTGGCAAACTTTGATTTGGGCAACCTTAAGGCGAGTAAATCATTTTATTTTATCCTAAGCAACAATGGTGATCGAGCCATCACCGATGTAACTATAGAGTCTAACAATCCTCAGTTTGAGATTTTCCCAAAATCGATTGATAAACTCGCCGGAGCTTCAGAAGACGGCATTGTACCTTTGCTTGAGCTAGGGGTCATCCATGGCAACCGATTAAATGGAATAGGCTTTCAAAGCTTGCTGCCTATGGGCGACAATACGGTAGAGGTAACCATCAAAGGAAAAACCCAAGGTGAAAATGGGGAGGAAGCTGTAGAGTTAAAGGCTCAGGTGAAACTTTTTGCTCAAGTGATGGATGTGGAATTTTATGTAGATGGGCAAAAGATAGACTATGTTTCAAAACTCACTGTAGTAGGTTATAATGCCGGAGGTTTGGGAAGTCTATTTCGCTATATAACACCTACGGATGGTAAATTTGAGATTAAGAATGTTGGTAATGTAAAGCTTAACCTTGAATATAAAGGAACAAACTCTAACACGACTGATACTCAAGAGTTAGCAATTGGGCAATTTTTTAGTATTACACAAACACTTCATGCATCGCCTAATTATCTAGTTTCCATCAACGCTAATGGTACAGTCATAAACCCCAAACATGTTCCTATGGGTAACGATGGTAAAGGATATTTCTCTATAATATATCTTGATTAATTTACCTTTCAAACCTTACACCCCCTCTACCCCATAAAACAAAACCAAGACACCTAGCACGCTAACAAAATGTATAGCGTGCTATTTTTTTTGGCAAACTCAGGTTACCTTTCGGCAAGAGGCTGTATATACCCACGCAATTATCTTCTTGCTTTTGTGCAAAAATGAAAAAGTAGAAAAAATCAAAACCTTTTCGGAATAGTTGCGTAACAACAAACAAAGCAGTAAAGAAGTTCAATACTTCATATTATTAAAATACTGAAAATCAATTAATTGTAAATTAATTTAAAATTATTCGCAATTAATTTTGGAAACATAAAACTCTTTACACTACCTTTGTAGCACAAACCAAAAAAGAATAACAACTTTCAAAAATGAAATATTTAAACACACATATCGTCGAATTTAGAGCATCTCTTGGGATGGGCAGTCAGGATTGGGATTGCGCTCGTTCGGGTGTGTTTAAGTCAAAGTACAGGTACTGAAATAGAACTATACTAAGATATAAACCAAACCCGAACTCAAAAAAGTTCGGGTTTTTTTGTGCCTATACCCCAAGGCTTGACGGGTTTGGCGACAATCTTACACCAAAAAACAAGTACTCACACTTGTTAAAATCTAAGATTGGATTAAAAAAGTTCAAGTCATCACCCAAAACGAAACCGCAACAAAACGATGAAGTTTAACACAAAAGCAAAAGGCTCAAACCAAATCACCAATTATGAGGGGGCACCAGCCTACAAAATTTCGGCTACCCTCGAACTCTACACTGCCGTAGTAACCACTTCGTTGAGTAAGACTTTTTACGAAGGGGATGGTTTGAAGCGAATAGCGCGCTTACGTGAGTTGATCAAAAAAAACGATCCGTTGTTTGTAGCTCAACTTGCTGTGTATGCCAGAGAAAAAATGTACTTGCGGTCGGTACCGCTAGTGCTTGTTGTAGAACTAGCCAAGGTACACAACGGTGATGACTTGATAAGCCGTCTGGTGAGCCGGGTAGTGAAACGTGCCGACGAAATTGCCGAGTTGCTTGCTTACTACCAAGCCGCAAATCAACGCCAAGGCACTAAAAAATTGAACCGATTGTCTAAACAGTTGCAGCGTGGTTTGGCACTGGCTTTCAACAAGTTCGATGAATACCAATTTGCCAAATACAACCGACCCAACGAGGTAAAACTGCGCGATGCTTTGTTTTTGGTGCACCCAAAAGCAAAAGACGATGCCCAACAAAGCTTGTTTGACAAGATTGTAAACGATGGGTTGGAGATTCCCTACACTTGGGAAACCCAACTGTCGGAACTAGGGCAACAAAAATTTGCCAACGACAGCGAAAAAGCTTCGGCTTTTCGTGCCAAATGGCAAGAATTGATTGACAGCCAACGATTGGGGTATATGGCACTGATGCGAAATCTACGCAATATGCTGGAGGCAGGCATCAGCACCGAACACCTAGCCAAGGTGGCAACCCGATTGAGCGACCCAGCCCAAGTGGCACGCGCTAAGCAACTGCCATTCAGGTTTTTATCGGCATACCGCGAACTCAAAAGCGTAAAGTCGCCTAGAGTGAGCAAGGTGCTAGAAGCACTGGAAGCGGCTATTTTGGCAAGTACTCAAAACCTAAAAGGGTTTGACGAAAACACAGATGTGTTGATTGCCTGCGATACTTCGGGCTCGATGTGTGGACCGATTTCTCCACGAAGCTCGGTGCAAATGTATGACATAGGGCTAGTGTTGGGCATGTTGCTACAGTCAAATTGTCAATCGGTGATGTCAGGTATTTTTGGCGATCGCTGGAAAATCATCAACCTACCGCGTAAGCAGGTATTGGCAAATGCCGATGCCCTACGCAACCGAATGGGTGAGGTGGGTTACTCTACGAATGGCTACCTGGTGATCAAGGATTTGATCAAGCGTAAGCAAAAAGTAGACAAGGTGATGATTTTTACAGATTGTCAATTGTGGAACAGTCACTACTCGGGCGAGTCTATTGCCAAATACTGGGCTCAGTACAAAAAAATAGCGCCTAACGCCAAATTGTACTTGTTTGATTTGGCAGGGTATGGACAGTCTCCGCTAGAAATCAAAAAGGATGATGTAGCATTGATTGCGGGTTGGTCAGACAAGGTTTTTGAAATATTAGAAGCCCTGGAAAATGGTCAATCAGCGGTAAGCGAAATTAAAAATACGGTAATCTAAAATTCCCCTCTCTCCCCTCATTTTTGAGAAAGAGTGGGGGGATTTTCAAAGCATTAATTCAAATAGAGTTTATCGCCTTCAAACGCAAACGAGGGTTTGTCGGAACGATTTAATATTGAATTAATTGAAATTATTGAAAATTTCATAAATACAAAACTGTGTTTATATAGGCACAAACGTTCTTTGATAAGTTGTTGATTGTTAATGATTTGTTTTTTGATTGAAAAAATCAGAAACGCGAAAAACATTACAAAATACTAAAACCAAAAGTAAAAAGAGTGTCGTAGGCGAGTCATCCTTCGGTAGATTTGTCATCTATTCTCCCTTCACGGGGAGTATGTGGGACTTGTCGTTTGTTGCCTCTTTTTCTCAATATTGCGAGTTAGCTTAAGGGGAGAGCGCTTGACTCATAATCAAGTAAGTGTGGGTTCGAATCCCATGCTCGCTACTCATTTGGCGAGGTGGCTTAGTGGTCTAGAGCACTTGACTCATAATCAAGAAATCGCAGGTTCGAATCCTGCCTTCGCTACTGGTTTTGTAATGTGTTTGGAGGCAGTACTATTTTTCAAATGGCTGACTTTCAAGGCATAAGTTGGTCGTTGGGGGGCGCAAGTGCGTCCTCATGACCGCTTAATTAACAAAAGTAAAAATTTGAGTGTCGTAAAAAAGTCTTACTTCGATAGCAAATCTATTGTCTTAGGACGTGCAGGTTCGAGTCCTGCCATTGTCTGGTAACAGTCAGTGTGGCGGAATTGGTAGACGCGATATAGTAGCTTGTTTAGACTTCATCCTTTGGGGTTATTGCGCGACTTTGACTATCATCATTTTGTTAAACTTTTTGTCAATAGCGCTGCTATTAACTCAAAATTTAACGCATGCTAATAGCAAATTCATCACAATCACTCTCAAAAACGAAAATCTAAACAAGCTCTAAGTGACTTTTTGCCTGTTACCTCAAAAAAAATTGAGTGCCGTAGAAGAGTGTTACTTCGTTCGCATTTCTGAGAAGAAATCACAGGTTCGAATCCTGTACGTGCAAGCGTTGGTCGAGTGGTTGAAGACACGAATATAATTATAGTCACTTTTCGCTCGTAGCCTCATTTTTAAAAATATTCAAATTTTGGCGAAAGCCAACAAGAAAAAAAGTGTCGTAAGCAAGTGTTACTTCGCGGGGCAGAGGGTCACAGGTTCGAATCCTGTCTGTCGTCCTCCATAAAATGAATAGCAATACACGACGGCAGTAGCTCAGAGGGTTAGAGCATCTGAACAAACATTTTGTTTATGTCTCACTTGCTGATTGTTACCTTTTTTATAAAACATTAAAATTTTGGCGAAAGCCTCTAACTAAAAAGTGCCGTAGAGCAGCGTTACTTCGCCCGTCACGCCAGAGATGCAGGTTCGAATCCTGCCCTCGCGATTACGTGAGGTCGTCTAATTTGGAGAAGATACTGTAAACAGTCGTTGCTCGTTTGTAGCCTTTTTTTTACTAAGAATTTATTCACCCTAAATACAAACGAATATGCTAAAAGACACACTAAAATACCAACATCCTCCCTAGCCCCGAAAGGGGACTTTTTTAAAAAAGTTCTGGAGGAGTAATAATTGAGTCAAAAACAAAATGGTGGAGTAGCCAAGCGGCAAAGGCAGTTGGTTTACATCCAAATAATCGCAGGTTCGAGTCCTGCCTCCACTACTAATAAAGCTTCAAAGGTTTAGCGATGAGCTATAAGTGAAGCAACCAAGTTTTACATAACTATAAAAGATTGATTATCAGATAGCAATGAGAAAAATCAAAACTATTTTTGACCGAAACTGGGAGACTAACCGAAAGGTAAACGCCCAACTAGCAGTGGATTTTGACTTTGAAAATGCCACGGCTACCGAAAAGCTGGATGGAATGAACATCCGACTGACGGTAAGAAACCATACTGTAGTAAGGGTAGAAAAACGGCGAAATCCTAACAAGGTACAAAAGCAACAGGGCATTAGCGAGCCCTGGTATATAGACGCTGACGAGTTTGGCAGTGCCGATCAATGGATTTTTGACGCGGTGCGCAATACAGACTTTACAACAGTGCCCGACGGCGAGTGGTCGGCAGAGGCATTAGGCAAAAATATTCAAGGCAATCCGCTCAATTTGAGCAACAACCAAGTGTTTATTTTCTCATTGCCCAAGTGGCGAGAGAAAATCACACTGGCAAATGTGCCTACTACTTTTGAAGCACTAAAAGCTTGGTTGCCTCAGCAAAAAAGCAGGTTAGGCAACAATACAGGCATAGAAGGTATTGTGTGGCATCATCCCAATGGAGAGATGGTAAAAATCAAGGTAAAAGACTTTGAATGAAGCTTTGAACGGGTGAGTTAACCCAAAAAACTGATTTTTTAATGGTTATATGGTTTCCGCTTCGCTCATTGTTGAGTGATTGGGTGATGATAACACCCTCTGAGCGGTTTTTAGTACCGTTTACAGCATCTATTACAGTGCAACAACAACTATGAATACTATAAAAAAGACCAATACAAAAAATGCCATGGTATTGGTCGAATTGTGGGGTTAGTTCAATTGGCGAGAACCTCTGTTTTGCATACAGAAAATAACGGTTCAATTCCGTTACCCTACACTACTTGGTTTGCCATAAGGGTAAACTTTTACATGACATAAAAGACCAATACACCTATACTGTTTTGCCAGGGAGTAAAAGGGTGTAGTATCTGACTAAAAAAAGTATTGGTCGAATTGTGGGGTTAGTTCAATTGGCAAGAACTCCTGCCTTGCACGCAGAAAATAACGGTTCAAATCCGTTACCCTACACCATTCGCTTACCATAAGGGTAGGCGGTTTTTTGGGTGATTATTTACATAAATATAAGGATGTCGTAGGTGAGTCTTACTTCGTAGACTTTGTATCTATTATCAACAGTGACTTGTCGCTTGTTACTCCTTTGTCTTTATAATGCACCTAAAAAATATTCTTTGACATATTGATAATGAAAAAAAGAAATTGAGTGTCGTAGACAAGCGTTACTTCGTAAGTTCGATTCTTATCGGGACCTCGAAAGTTTAATAAACAGGTTCCGTGCCCTATTTAGGTGGGCAATGCGTTTGTCGATTATCACCTCTTTTTTTTCAAACTAAAGAAAAAGAAAGTGTCGTAAAGGAAACTTACTTCGTAACTATAACGATCCTAAGGTAGCGTAATTCGGGCGACCGAATGAGTGAAGTTGGGTTAAAAACCAACCAGGCAAAATGTTTTTACCTTCATAAGTAAAAATGCAAGTCTCTAGTAGATGTAGAATTGCCGGCTCAATGCCCTAAGTTGTTCTAAGTTTTTCTAACTGGGCAAACGGGTAAAAGCGATGGTTTTCTTGATTGTTGCCTTTCTTTTATTATAAGACGTTGAAGGTGAATTGGTTGCACCACTGCCGTGCCAAGGCAGAGTTTGTGGGTTCGAGCCCCATCAGCGTCTCCATCTTTTGCAAAAACGTCCCACCTCTCAATTCCTTCCTATTCTTCATCCAGCTATTTTTATTAGTCGATAGTGTTTAGTCAGGAGTCGGTAGTGTTGCCCAAGTTATGGCGATCAGTACCCATTGAGTAAATACAAACATTGACAATGTATGAAGGATTTTTGAGAAGCTTAATAACGACGTTTTAACACCAAAAGGCATTGAAGGTGAACAGGTTGCACTGCCACACTTCCAATGTGGAGATAGCGGGTTCGAGTCCCGCCAATGCCTCAAAAAAAGAACTGAGTGGGTTTTGCGTTGTTCTTCCAAACAAACAGAAATCTGCCTCATAAGCAGAGTAATGCAAAATGATGCCTGCTCCCCTATCTTTTTTTTTAACACTGGACTTGTAGCATAGTGGCTTAATGCACCCGACTGTCGCTCCCCCTGATGAATATCAGGAAAAGACAAACAAGCAACGTGGGTTCGAATCCCATCAAGTCCGCATTTATAGTGCTGTAGGCAAATTGGTTACGCCACCTGTCTTTCGAATAGGTGATTGCGGGTTCGAACCCCGTTGGCACTACCATAAGAGCACTGAGCGGTTTACAAATTGGCAAAGGTTGCCAGAGTGGTTTACCTACCACTCCTACAAGGGTTCGATTCCCTCATCTGTAAGTTACCTGTTCGTTTGGCTCTACAATATTGAAAATAAGTGATTATAAAACTTTACAAAGAAACTAAAGAACTGAGTAGTTCTTAATTAGAGTATGGTACGCGTGATATGCCGATAACATTACAGGTGGGTTCGATTCCCGCGCTAGTTGAGATTAGCTGCTCTCTTATCTTTTTTTTCAATCTGGACTTGTAGCATAGTGGCTTAATGCACCCGACTGTCTATCGGGAAATCGTGGGTTCGAATCCCATCAAGTCCGCCAAAAGAACTGAGTGGTTCTTAACCAGAGTTTGGACAACGTTTTATGCCAAGAACATAAAAAGGCAGGTTCGACTCCTGTGCTGGCTAAGGTTAGCTGCTCTCTTATCTTTTTTTTCTAAATGGTGCTGTGGACAAGTTGGTTAAGTCGTCTGTCTTTCACGCAGAAGATCGCGGGTTCGAACCCCGTCGGCACTACCATAATTGAATCACTTATTTTCATTATCAATATAGACTTAAGAAATTAAAAGAACTGAATGGGTTTTGTCACGTTCTGCCAAACGAATATGCTCGCAAAAGAGCAACGACAAGCTTATACCTGTTCCCTTATCTTTTTTATATAACTATGGGGCAAAAAAAGAAACAAATACGGCGTCGTTTCAGAGACGAAGTATTCGAACGGGATGGGCACACTTGTGTTTTTTGTGACATGACCGAAAGCCTCGATGCACACCACATTACCGACCGTAGCGAAATGCCTCACGGCGGGTATGTCAAAGAAAATGGCATTACGCTATGCTCGCATCATCATTTGCTTGCTGAGCAATACCATATTTCTAATGGAACAACATGGGAAGCAGGAATGCACCCGAACGATTTGTACCAAATGATTGGAACAACTAAAGAAGTGGCTGTGAGACAGTCCGAAAAACTTAACCAATTTACCTAGTTATAGGTCAGTCTGTGTAGAGGCTTTGACTTGTCGCTAGTAATTTAAATAACCTAACAAAAAAATGGACAAGCAAACTATTAATCAACTGATTAAGCAAGTAGTGCAAGACCAGATGCCTTTATCTGAAACCTCGCATAACACCTTGCTAGAGCACAATCGGATGTTGTATGCATCTTTGCTAAACTTACCCAGTTTGAGCGTTGAAGATAGTATGCAAATTATCCAACGACTGTTAGCTGTCACCGAACAAGATGGCAAACCTGTTTCGCTTGATGCCAAGCGCACAGAAGACCGCCTGATGAGCGAAGTATTACCCTTTTTGGAGGTCACCAAGGTATTGGAAGGTTTCGGGAAACTGGTCACGCTTAAGGTAAACAACCAACGCACGGCAACCTGGATCAAAACCTATATTTTGGGCTCACCCCACCTAGAACAATGGGCAGTAAGTCACCGCGCATTGATTGCCAAACTATTGACTCACGCATTGGGTAAGCAAGCAACCCAAACTTGTGTTCACTTTATGTTGTTGAGCAAGACCAAACGCAACGACCGTCAAAACGCGTATCTCGATAAATATATTTACCACTGCGCAGGTAACAATACTCCTGCCTTGGTAAAAGATGTGTACTTGTTTTTGTTTGGCAAATTGAGTGAAACTTCGCACAAACAGCTGAATGCTTACTTGCAGTCTCGCAAAAAACTGGAAAATGGTAAAGGCTTGCCTTACAAAGTATTGAGAGGTTTAGCGGCTACTTTCCACCCTAAAACCGAGGCATCGCAAGTGAGACGATTGGCGGGTAAAAACAAAGTAAAACGAGAGTATATCGTAGGAGGCGAATTGGTGGGGGCAAACTCAACCAATTTGGTAGATCGTATCCGAAAACAATACATAGAGGGTATGCAAGATGAATGGGTTGCCCAGAAAATTCTTGCCGAATCAAGCAAAATACCCCACTGGGATGCTAAAGTAGCACTGGTGTTGGATACGTCTTACTCTATGCTAGGGTTTGGCGCGCGTATGTATAACAACTTATCCATTGCGACAGCCTTGACTCAAGTATTAGAGAAACGAACCTCTGAGTTAACTATAGTACAAGTAGGCAATCAACAAACGACTGATTTCCCACAGGCACAGGGAGTTACCACCCTTGCCGAGGGCATTTTAGAAGCCATGGAGCATCAGCCCGATGCAGTATTGGTAGTAAGCGATGGTTATGAAAATGTGGAGCAAGGCGATGCTGAAATGGTATTGCAAGGCTTGAAAAATTTAGGGGTAGAAACTCCTTTTGTACACATTTTACCTGCTTTTACAGTACGTGAGGCTTACGAGCACCGTCAGGCGTTGGGCAAAGATACGCCATTGATATTAGAAACCGGAGAAAAAGGTTTAATGCCTACTTGGTTGAATATACAGTTTGCATTGCGACCCAATCGTATCGTGGATGTATTGCAAAATTCGATGCAGATGTTTTTGAATTAATTAGCAGCAAGCCACCAGTTTCAAGCGACAAGTGTAGTATACTTGCCGCTTGTGACTCACCGCTTGACGCTTATAAAATATACCTAACACTATGAAAATGAATTTGTGGAAAAACTTGACTGACCAACATCCCACGCAAGCGAAGGAAAACCAGTTGGGACGTTTACTAAAAGACCGAAAAGTAGGGCAACCATTGCGCTATGGTCATTTAGGAATGATTCCGCTGTTTGGCAGTGAATGCACCAAGGCACAATATGCCTTGCCCGAAACCGCTTTGTCGCTGACCAAGGTGACTAACTATGGGCAAATGATTTTGAAAAACTCAGGCAATCGCCCCGCCATTGTGCCCCTTAATTTGGGGTATTTTCAGTTGGGTGCACAAAACCACGCCATGTGTACCTCTTGGGTGCTAAACGCGGGCGAAGAAAGAGAGTTTAAGGATGCATGTTGTATCCAAGAATCTCAGGGTGGTTATATCAAAGAGTCGGACGACCGATTTATTGTATTGCCGCATAGTTTGCGTAAAGCCGCTTTAGCGCTGAAAGGCAAAGAAGAATACGGCAAGTTGTGGCAGTCTATTACTACCTTTAATACCCAGCTGGGCTTGAAGGCACGTGGACACTTGGATGAAATGAAACAGGCTTTTCAGCCCGAATTGTTACAAACGGTGTATCACTTAGAGCCACAACCTGAGCAAACGGGGGCTATCTTTTTGCTCAACGATGAGATTGTGGGGATAGAGTTGGCACCTGATGCGGCATTTTGGGCAGAACTACACACCCCGTTGGTGATGTATTGTTATGCACCTTTGCGCCTTGCCGAAGCCTACGCTCAGCGATCTGCTACCAAAGGAGAAGCGTTGAATGTACAGGGTTTGACTTCTTTTAAGATGCTGAAAGAACGCTACGAGGCTTTGCAACACAAACGGGTAAAAACTGCCGAAACCATGTTGAACGACTTGGGCGAGGTAACCTACAGTTCTACCAAAGAGCAGGAAAACAAGGAACACCGCTTGTTTACTGTTCGTGCTGGGGCTTTTGCTGGACAAATGGTGATGCATGGCAACCAAATGGCTTATGCGTCATTGTTTAACGAAAAGGTGGCGGTGGTTTAGGAGCGACAAGGTGTAAGCAACACGTGTAAAAACCAGTACGGTTGTTTGCTGCTTGAGCCTTCATTATTAAGTAATTTAGACAGATGACAATAGAAGGAGCTATAGGTTACAAGCGAAAAATAAGTGTTAAGATGTTGTATATCAGCATCTTTCAGATTGTATCTTGCCACCTGTAGCTTATAAATAAACTAATGAAATACGCACAAATCACCAAGAAATATTATCCAGACAACAAGGCAGTAGAAAACCTGGTGTGGCGGCTTAGTAGTGGTACTTTGCCTCAATCAGAATGGGGACATTCGGCAAGGCTTACGCTGATACTATGGGCAGTGCGCCATTATGCCCATCACGATGCTTTGCATTTTGTTCGTGAGACTTTTAAAAAGTATCACCGCAAAACGTTGGGTTTTGTGGCGAGTAAACGCAAAGGCTACCACGAAACCCGCACTTTGTTTTGGGTGTGGGCAGTACGCAAATATGCGTTGGTTTATGACGAAGGACAGGATATCAGTGAGTTTGCCAACGATTTGGTAAACAGCGATTTGTCAGACGAAACCTTGATCAATGCATATTACAACAGTGTTACTCTGGAGTCTGAAGAAGCCCGTAGACATTGGGTACAACCCGATTTGCGGGCTTTAGATTAAATAGATACAAGCTTTAAGCGACAAGTAGCAACAACCACTTGTCGCTTGAAGTTCATAGCTTACTGCTATTGAAATTGAAAAAACTAAAAGGTGCCGTAAAAGAGCGTTACTTCGGTTAGAACGTTTGATTCATCATCAAAAGGACTTTTTCTTTCAATTTAAAACACTGTATATCAATAACTTATAAATAAAAACAAGTGTTTGGTAACCTATATGGTAAACATTTAAAACTAATAGTTATACTTATAAAAAACTATTAATATTAGGTAAGCCTGCCATCAAAACGACTATTTATAAAGCCCAAACTCAATTATGACAAAAGATCAAACCCCCACTCCCGAAGCCCTCCGCTCCCGTATTTTAGGATTAGAGATGATTGACTGGAAGGCAATGCAGTTTATCCAGCATGACAACTTCAAGGTATCTACCGATGAACAGTACCAAAAAGTGGTCAGCTCGTTAGTCAATAACCAGTTCGTAGCCCCTTTTTATGTCTGGCAAGATCAAGCGGGCAAACACTGGTGTGTAGACGGCAAACGCCGTGATACCGTACTGCGTCGCATTGAACAAGAGGGTGGGGCAACAGTACGCGATGCCGATACCGGGCAGGATCAATTCTATGAAATTACCATCCCCGCAGAACTGCCTGCGCTCATCATCGAGGCAGACTCCAAAGAAGAAGCGGCCAAGTTGGTGCTCCTTTATTCTTCCGGCTACGGCGAGGTGACCCAACAAGGGCTTGCTGAATTCATTGAACAGTACGACCTCAACTTTCCTCAGCTCAAGTTTGAAATCAACCTCCCTGAGTTTTCTATGCCCCGCTTTGAGCAAACCTTTGATACTTTCGGACTGGGTGGTAATGGCAGTGAAGGAGGCGAGGCTCCCTACGCCGAAGAACACGAAGACTTTATGCCTGACGAAGAAGCCGAGGTAGTCGTACAAAAAGGAGATGTATATGAACTCAATGGCAAACACCGCCTCATCTGTGGGGACAGCCTTTTGGCAGCAACCTTTGAAACCCTAATGAATGGATCATTAGCAAGGATTCTTATTACCGACCCACCTTATAACATCCCTTACAGTCTATTTGGGGGATTAGGCAAGGTACAGCACGAAGACTTCTCGATGGCAGCGGGCGAAATGGATGACCAGGAGTTCGTGGAGTTTCTTGCTACCTATATGCGTCACGCCGTACAACACACCGTAGATGGTAGTATCCATTTCCACTTTATGGACTTTCGCCACGCCTGGCACATGTGCGAAGCTGGAGGCAAAGTATATGGCAGCCGTGAACCCAAACAAGTCTGCGTTTGGAACAAATCTATTCAGGCAAATGGCAGCTTCTATAGGGCAAAACACGAATTCTGTTTTATCTTCAAATCAGGGGAGGCAAAACACTTGTCTCATTTGGAACTTAAAGACCGTTTCCGTTCCAATGTATGGGACTACAAATCAGCCAACGACTTCTCTAATGAAGAACGCAAAGAGTTTGGCAAGTTGGGAGCTTTGGAAAACCACCCTACTCCCAAGCCCGTCCGGATGATTGCTGATGCCCTGCTTGATACCACCAACGAGGGAGACATTGTGTTGGACTGCTTTTTGGGTTCGGGTACCACCCTGATGGCAGCTGAACGCACCCGCCGTATTTGCTATGGTGTTGAGTACGAACCGGGCTATATGCAAGGCATTCTTACCCGGTTTATTCATCATTGCCAAACCGAAAACAAACCATTTGAGATCACACGCAATGGTGAGTTAATGACGGAGGAAGCCCTTGCCCCTCTGATGCCTAAATAATCTAAAGCCGTGTCTGATCAGTTAGGCACGGCTTTGCTGACCCACTCCCTTCACCTTTATTTTTTGCTTTAGGCAAATTATACCACCACGCCTTGCCTATTTCTCCATTCTCATAACAAACTGCTGTTTACGCTTTTTCAATTGCGCACTTTTGTAACTACCCAATGCATGCAGGCTATTACTAAGTAACAACAACTTACATTGGGCAAATTGTACACGCCCATGCGCGGGCGCGCGCGAAGCAAAATGAGCAAAGATAAAAAAAACATATCGCCCCAAAGGAAAAGCAAGGCTACCGAACACTACACGACTCCTGACAAGCAAAAGGCTTTTGTGGAGGCACTCGTGCATACCGGAGGTAACCGCCAACTTGCCTGTGAACGCGCCAGCCAACAATTGGGAGTCAAGGTATCGCGCAGCTCGGTTTATCACTGGCTTAAAAACAATCAAAGCTTTGCCAAAAAAGTAGCCGAAGCCAACCAGATTGGGGATTCCATTACCGTAGACCTTGCCCAAAGTACCCTGGTACAACGCACCCAGGGGATGTACTACAAAGAGCAGGTGGTGGTAAAGGTGAAGGTAGATAAGTACAAAGAACGGGTAGAAGTAAAGGAAGTGAAAAAGTACCTGCCACCTGATTATCACGCGGCAAAGATACTGCTGAGTGCCAAGGCGCAACACCTGGGGTACGGTACCCAAAAGGTGGAGCATTCGGGTGAAATCACCACCAAAAATGTACAGGTGGTGATTGCCAACCCTTATGAGAATGAAATAGACGATAACGAAAACAAGGAGGGAGCCGCCACCGATGACGAGTAAAAAGAAAGGGCAAGCAGTGACTGTCCGCCCCAGTAAACCCCAGTTTGATATTTATGTATCCGACACCCCGGTAAACCTGTTTATGGCGGGGCAAGGGGCAGGCAAAACGCACGGGGCTGGTTTAATCTCGTTTCGTTTGATTAGCAATTTTCCCGGAGTGTTTGGTTTTATGGGCGCCAACACCGATATGCAGCTCACTGATTCAACGCTTTACCGGGTCTTTTTGGTTTGGAAAGACCTGGGGTTGGAAGAATATGATGAACATACGGGGGAGGGCGACTATGTGGTGGGCACCCAACCTCCCAGGCATTTTAGCCGCGAAGGGCACGCTTTTAAAAGCTACCGCAACAAAATCAGCTTTTGGAATGGCTGCGTGGTGTTCATTGGTAGCCTGGAAAACTACAAAGCCCACGACGGGAAAGAATTTGCCTGGGCGATTTTGGATGAAACCAAGGACACCCGTGAGGAAGCCGTGCAGGAGGTGATTTTAGGAAGGCTTCGCCAACAAGGTTTGTATATTAGTATTGTTAGTAAAGCCCTAACGGATAAGGAGTATGACGAGGGGAACACAGTTGCCAACCAACCCTTTAACCCTTTATATATTTTTACATCACCTGCCAAGGTGCCTTGGATCAACGATTGGTTTGAGTTGAATGAGTATGAAGAAGAAATCAAGGCAAAGATTTATGACCCGCCTCGTTATTTTAAAAAACAGGTCAGCGGAGGGTCTAAGTTTGTGGTGATTTCGGCGACTCATTTGAACCTCAAAAACCTGCCCTCTAACTATATCGAAAAACAAGAAACCAACCTTGCCTCTCATCGGCACGGGATGCTGATTTATGGTGACCCCCTGGCCAAAAGCGGGGGAGAGTTTTGGAAACAATGGGACGCCAGCGTGCATACGGGGCATTATTATGAAGCTGTGTATGACCCTGCCCACCCCCTGGATATTACCTGGGATTTCAATGTGCACCCTTATGTAACTTGCGTAGTCATTCAGGTATTTGTACGCCCCGAAGAAGGGATGATTGATGTGTATATTTTAGACGAGATACTTAATAAAACCCCTCGCAACACCACCCCTCATACTTGTGAGGATTTTTTGAAAATATACCAATCCCACCAGGGGCGAATTTATGTCCACGGTGATCCATCGGGCAAAAACCAGCAAACCAAAACCAGAGACAAGCGCTCCGATTTTAAGGTAATTTTTGAGCAGCTCAAACCTTACTTTACCAGCCTGCGTGATATGGTGCTGACCAAGGCACCAGGGGTTTCGGAGAGTGGGGATTTTATCAACCTGATCTTAGAAAAGCAGAGCTATGGCATTCGGGTGCACGTAGACAAAGCTCGTTGCAAAACCGTGATTCGGGAATTTGAATACACCAAAGAAGCGGAGGATGGCACCATCAGCAAGAAAACGATCGAAGACACCAAACTCAAAATTCGCTACCAACCCTTTGGGCACATTTCAGATGCCTTGCGCTACTTTTTTGTGGCAAAATTTGCGAAAGCATACAAGAAGTTCAGAGGGAAGGGCACCAGTCAACGCAAAACGCAAACTGTACCACGAAAACGATCAAAAGATGCATTCTAACTTTTTACACCGCTACGACTACCGCCGAAGGTTAAGCGAGGCGGACTTGCTTGATTTTATAGAAGGGGACTGGGGCAAGCTTGCCGAAGCCCAAAAGTCGGCCATTGAAGAAATGGGGGAGTATATGGCTGCCCGGTCTTCGTTGCCAAAAATATTTATCCGGCTGTTTGCCTATAACGGCGCTGGCCAAACTTTCGCAGCGGGGGAACTGGTGTGGGTAAACGCTGTGGGGGACACCAACCTGCCTCCAGAGGTGAAATACTATAGAGCCATCAAAGCCAACCAAGGCATTGCCCCAGAAGCAAACTCTAATTACTGGCAGCCCCTTGCCACCGATCCCCGCAGTACCATTGTACGTGATTTTGCGGTAGACATTGCTCTTTATAGAGTAGTTCCTGCCAATAGCCCGGTAGAGATTGCCAGTCAGTTTAGGCAATTCTATGACGATGCCATTGCCTGGTGCAAGGTGTATATGAAAAACGAGCGTCCTACACAGTTGCCTCAAGAACCTCCGGGGGACCGGGGGATACTTATTGCGGGTGGGAAAGTGAAACCTGGTAACGACAGGCAGGATAGCCGGGGGAATGATTATAAAGGGTGGTAGAGTTTAAAAGTTACATACACATTACAAATGATTGCCAAATGTCTAAAAAAACAAAAAAACGATCTACTGCTGCCCATCATCTGAGCGCTTTTGCCTCAGTGTTTCAATACGGCAGGGACCGGGTAACCATTGCCGACTGGATGCAAGCCTGGCGCATTGCCGAAAGCCCGGTCATGCCCCGCACCTATCCTTTGATGGAAGTCTATGATATGGTGTGCATCGATGCCGAAGTGATCACCGCCATCAACAACCGCAAAAACAAAGTACTGGGCGAGCCTTTTCTGGTGCTGGATTCGGAGGGCAATTATCAGGAGGTTGCCACCAAAAAATTAAGAGGCAGTTGGTTCGATGATTTCATCAATGCGGTGCTCGATGCCGAGTTCTATGGTTATTCGCTCATTGAAATAGGGCAAACCCTGAACGATGATGATTATTCAATCAAAGAAATCAACACCGTAGAACGACGTAACATCATTCCAGGGCGAAAACTGGTACTGCCTTACCCTTTCTCTGCCTATCAGGAAGGCATTGATTTTAGCGCCGATTATCTGAAGCGTTGGTACATCTTCTGCCATAGCAAACGCTTTCCTCTGGGCTTGCTTTTGTACGCTGCTCCTTATGCCATTCTCAGCAGAGATGCCCTGGTAAAGCACGCCGAATTTAATCGTGATTATGGCAAGCCTTATAAAATAGTGCATACTGACAAGGAAGGAGAAGAACGTCGTGAGGTATTGGATGCCTTACTGAATGTAGAAGAAGAGCTCAATGGAGTGTTTGATATTGAAGAAAAGGTAGAGGTTGCTTTTCCCTCCGGTGGCGGTGGTACCGTTGATACCTTTGACAAAATGGATGAGAAGGCAAGCAAGAAGCTGCTCAAAATCATTCAGGGGCACGTCAAGTTAAGCAATGATACCGATGGCGGTGCCCAAACCTACATGAATAAAGACAGCATTGCCAAAACGCCCAGCGAAGAAATCAGAGAATACGATATGGCAAGGGTAGAGTCAGTGGTGAATGAAGAACTTTTTCCCCGCCTGCTGGACTTCAATTACCCGTTGGCAGGGCACTCCTTTATTTTTCTGGATACTTACCTGCGTGAACTCCAGCGCCAAAAGAAAACCATTTCGGAGAAAGCACTGGAACTTGCTTTGAACCATTTTGAGGTAAGCGGGACCGAGTTTGAAAAAGCTACGGGAATCAAGGTAAAAAAGAAGGCAACATTGCCAGTAGACCAAAATGTGAAGGCAGTAGTAAAAAAGAATGCTGAGAATGATACAAACACTAACACTGCCACGGAGTCTGAAGCTAATCAGGAAACGGGCAACCAAGTGGATAGTACGGGTAATCTTGATACTAATGTCGAAGTTGCCAAAAACCAGGACTTTTTTAAGTATGGATCGGTGATCCTGCCCATTAGAGATAAAAAATTATGGGCAAGCCTACTGCCAGACATCGCAGTAAGTGACTTGTATATCAACCCCAGGGCAGGTGTCTACGGCTACGAAGACACGCCTCACATCACTGCCTTGTATGGGCTACACGCTTTGCCCAATGCCTTAAAAAAACTTGAAGCCTTACTTGCTACCCAACAAGAGATGGAGGTACAACTTACCGCGATTTCGGTATTTGAACAAAAAGGCAAAGACTATGAAGTACTCAAGTTTGAAGTAACCAGCCCTGCCCTGGTAGCGCTCCACGAAGCCTTAAAAACGAAGTTCAGGCACACCCTGATGTATGATACTTATGTGCCCCACGCCACCATTGCTTTTATCAAAAAAGGAGCAGCAAAGAAATACACGACTGCCAAAATAGAGCAGCCGATCAAGCTATCTCTCAACGAAGCGATATACAGCGATGGTAAAGGAAACAAAACCTTGATTAAGTTTTAAACGGCGCTTTACGCTAACCATAAAGCCATTGAACCATACAACAACCATAGAATTTAAATGCTGATGATCAACGAACGAAAGTTTAGAAAAGTGATCCACCAAATACCCCAGGGGATAGGACGACTAATGTTACGTTACGTTCAAAGCAATTTTGCCAACGAGTCGTACCGGGGCAGCGCCTGGCAGCCCCGCCAAAAACCCAACAACAACCGCAAACCCTTGCTTACTGACACAGGCAAACTCAAAGCTTCTTTTAAAGTAAGAGAAGCCAATTGGCGGGTAATTAGAGTGGGCAGCGATCGGCAGGCAGCAAGTGGCAACGCTCACCTTGCCCAACTCCACAACGAAGGAGCTAAAGGCGCTGCGACCGTACGTACTTATACCAGACGAGGACGCAACGGCTCGGTGAGGGTACGTAGCCACCGTAGGTACGCCCACCTGCCCCAACGACAGTTTATGCCCATCCCAAGCAAAGAACCACTCCCTCCGGAACTTTGGGCAGCCATTGAAGATTTTATAAGCACGGAACTAGATACAATATTCAAGTAAAGAATCTAACTGTTTATGATTGATTTATACAACGAACTAGAAGCCCGCCTCAAAACACCCACAGTAGGCATTCGTCATTTTAACTTGTGGGAAGGACAATTTGATAATACCAGCGAAAAATTTCCTTATCCCTTGCCCGCTGCTTATTTAGAAATCACCCGCGAAGACACCAGTCCGCTGGGTGACAAGGTGCTGCTGGTCAAATCCAGCTTTACCCTACATCTGGGATGCAAAGACTATCGACCTGCCAAAACTGGAGCAAAAATTACTACGGGTAAAGGTATTCTTTTGCTCTCCCAAGTCATCACCGCCCAGCTCCACGGTTGGCAATCGGGTAAGTTTGGTACGCTTACTCAAGTGAGTAGGCGTACTGTGAATGGCAATGGTTATTTATACCGGGTGGAGCAAAGCTATGAAATGAGTTATAAGGATTATACAGCTCAGATAAAACGGGAAAGGGTTGGTGGGGTTGCGGTAAAAATTTAATAGTTTTTTAAGTCTAACAAACATTGCAATATCCTCACCTCATTTATACGTTGCAAACGTAACGCTCTTCTTTAAGTCACGTTATGAACATTATGGCAGAGTATAGTTTAGACGATATTATTAAATCATTTTTTTCTGGGCAAATAGAAGAACAGGGAGTTAAGGCGTACTTTAGAGCTAGGGGGGCAGACGGTTAATATTTATCCAATTGGAGACCTAAAACTACAAGCTAGGCATTATTCTGGATGGATTTTCAGAATATACACCAATGGTAAAATAGAATCTATCACCCCATCAGGTACTTATAACTCAACTGAAACCTATAAACAAATGATTAAAGAGTATCTGAAAAATAACTAGTATAAACACCATATTAATCAAGAATATGAAAAATAACCAGTCAGAAGAAAAACAATTACAAGAAACTGCGCATCTCAGTGAAACCGTCGCAAGAACTATACTTCCTTTCGTGCCAGTTCTAGGGAGTATTATAAAAGAATGGAGTATAGACTATCCTTCCAGAATAGTTCAAAAACGAGTGAATAGTCTTGTAGAGAAACTCAATCAACAGCTAGAAGGATTAGCTCAAAATGCCATTGATAAAGAATATTTAATGAGTGAAGATTTTTACGACTTCTTGCTCTCAATACTTCATAAAACTCAAAAAACATCCCTTGATGAAAAACATAGTAGCTATGCGAAACTACTTTTTGAAATAGTCACACAGAAAAAAGAATTTAATTACAGTGATGAGGGGTTTTTTGTTGAATATGTGGATGAGCTAACCCCAAAGCATTTATCCTTACTCTGGTTTCTATTTGATAACCAACAAAATATTCAAGGCTTGAAGGGGTATGATAGTCTACATGATCTGTTTTCGAGACATATAATGCCAAAAAAGATAGAAAAATCTTTGTTCATCAAACTGTGTGAAGATTTAGGTACAAGAGGATTAATATACATAAACATGGACTCCACATTTGATGGTCTTATGAGAGGATTCTCAATTCCACAATTAGGACACAACTTTTTGGATTACATTAATAAGTTCAACTCAAAAGAACATTTTAGACATCATTAGACGATAGTAATACTTTAAAAAACTATGAATCCATTCATTATACTGGCAAATAAACTCAGCCCCCTTGTATAGTCTAATAATAACACTGTATATTTATAAGATAGTTTAACTATTTTGATTTTACCTCGGATACTGCACCACTTTTAAATTATAAACACTATTTATTGAATACTATCATACAAAGTTTAGTATTCCTCCTCAAACATCCACCCACCCCTCCACCGAATACCTCGATACCTGGGTTTTGCCACAGCGGGTACAGCGCCTTTTGAGGCTGTCGCCCTGCCATTTGTGCCCCCATATTTTGCAGGCAAATGGGGTAGACTTGCCTTTATCTCCTGTCTTCTTATTCATGCGCGGTGTCATTCTTTGGTTAATAATGAGTAAAATAATAGCTACTCGTAGCTACTTGCTCTTATAATTCACTTCTTTCAACAACTGACGTACGGTTTCAGGGCGGTAATAAAACATATAACCCAGCAAACGACACAAAAAGCTAATGTCGCCCAGATTTTGCCATTTTCTAAAAGCAGCCCGCACTGCCTCGTGGCGGCGCGTGCTCTCCATCCAATAAAGTGACTTGACCTGTTGCCGGATGTACATCAACTCGTCCACCCCCACTTTAAGTTCCTCCAGTTCAGCGTCTTTGAGCCGATTGGCGTTGCGTAAAACCAACGCATACACCGAACGGGGGCGGTAATAATACTTGTAGGCAAGGGTTTGGCAAATGACCTCCATCGACCCATATTTGATTCTTTGCAGGTATTTGAAACTGCCCAATACATCATCGCGGCGGCGCACAGCGGGTTCTTTGGTTTCGTCTGCCTGGTATAGCTTTTCAATCATTGCTTCCAGGGCTACTACCTCCCAGGGAGGCAGGGTAGGGTATGTAGTGCTCATAGTGTTTTGCTGTTTTTGCCTACTAAATTACAAAAAAGTTATCAAACCCTAATTCACTCTCTATCATACAGTTAAATGTATCTATCCTGAAAAAGTGCCCCAAAAACGGCACACTTGATTCTCTTAGCTTTCGCCTTGTTCAAAAATCAAAACAATGCAAACATTGATGAAACAAATCACACGTAAACACCTGGTAGTCCTACTGGGCTTGTTGTTATTAGGAACCAGCCTGGTGGTAGGCTGTAACAAAATTATTCGGGTAAGCAAAGCCCCGGATGAAAAGCTCAGTCCCGAAAAAATGGTACTGCCTCGTTTTGTGGCGGGCAAGCTCACCCAAAAGCTGCGGGAGGTACTGCCTGATACATTTGCCCGTGTGGAGACCAGACAAATACTGCCCCTGGGCGACACCAAAACCATCCTCATTGAAAATAAGTATGCCGTAGGTGGCCTTCGGTTTTCAAAGGAATCAGCAGATAAAGTGGGGGTAGTGGTTTCTTATGACCTGGGGCAGTTTTTTGCTTTTGTGGCAGCCAAACTCAAAGAAGAACTGGAGAGCAAGGGCAAGGCAAGCCCGGAAATAATAGAAGCCCTGAATTTATCGCTGGACATTTTGTTTGCTTATTACGAAACCAAAGCGAAAATACCCGTGCAAGGCAAACTCAAAACAGCTTTCCCTCATTCTGAGGCTGCCACTGCCCAGGTGTTTTTGTCTAAACTCCGCCTGCTCTACTTTCAGGTAGCAAGCCGTGCTGATGGGGATGGCGATGGGGTGGTGCTAAAAATGGGTTGGAATGCAAAGGTGTTTGAAGCCTTTCTGACTGACGTATTGGCGGGGAAATATAAAGTAAAGGTAGTGGAGAAGGAGTGAGTATTGAGTTGCTCTAAAGCAAAAAAAACCTGAAGGAAAGCAGATACAAATCTACTCATCCCCCAAGATTCTTCAACCAGCTATGCACTACAAAGGTATGTTCCTTTTTGATAATTTAAAATAGCGCCGCTGATTTTTTAACGTTTTAATCAAAAAAACTGGAGTCTAAAACTCCAGTTCCTCTTCCTGATAGTACAGCCTGAATAATTCGCCCTCTTGCAGGCTAAAGTTCCAGTCAACCTCACGAGTTGCCAGTTCCTGCATCAGCTCACTTACTTTTTCCTGAGTTGCCCAGTAGCCTGCCTCACGTAATGCCCTTTTTAGATGCAGGGTGGTGAGTATTTTATGTTGGTCGAAGTAAGCTGTGGCTTGTTGTTTCACTACTTCATAGCTCAGTTTTTTGAAGCGCAGGGTGTGGTATTCAAACTCCTCATTTACCGGGTTCAACTCAAATAAGATATTCAATTCTTTTAAACGGTCGATGTGCAGTTTGCGCCACTCGCCCTTGTCGAGGTCGTAATAGTTAACCCAACCTTTGTCTTTGGGTGGGTTATACTCCGCGCCGTTTGGGTGATCTTTTAACGGGATCAGGCTAAAATTTAAAGTTGCTTTCCGCACGTTTAGGGTGCCGTCTAACTTGGTGTAGGCTACCTGTACGATACCTTTTCTTAAATCTTGTGTTAGTTCATCCCTGGTAAGGGGGTTGGCGATGTTGGTTTCAATGGTTGTTGTCATTGTAGTAAGCGTTTTAGTTGTTGATTAATTTATAAAACAAAGTACGACAAACAAATGCCCACTATCCAGTACTTAATCCCTTGATAGTGAGCTAAATAAGATTAGTTGCCAAAGCGTACATTTTGCCCTGAAACCTTCCATATTGCCCCCAATATGTCCTCGTTTACCCCAAAACACCCCTGATTTTTTTATGATTTGATCAAATACAGCTACTGCGTAGGCTCACCATTGCACTACTCCTATCCAAATCGCCCCAAACCCGCCCAAAAACGGTACTTTTCCAAGGGTACAAAACACCTCAAAATATCGCTTTTCGCAGACAATATTACGCCATAATTACCTGTGTCACAGTGAGTTGCTAAGGGAACACAATTAGTCGTTCTTTGTATCATAATAATTAAACAAGTAAACAAAAACATTAAAAAAGATGAATCAGATAAAACAAAGAACAATTGTAGCATTAAGCAGCGGAATAGTTCAAATTACCCTCAACGGAAAGATTGAAAAAACCACCTTAAACCTTGATTTGATCCCAGCTAAAAAGCAACAGCAAATCGGTAAAGAAAACCACCAGGGCAAGCAGCTCACCTTTTACAGCCTCAGCGAAGAAAAATGGAAAGTAATTGATTTTGAACAGGTAAGCGAAATAAGAGTTCTTACCTTTTTCACCCAGACAATGCCCGTAACCATTTTCAAGAAATTAATATAAAGCCAGACAAAACCAAGCCCTTGCCCTACCTCTACAGGTGGGGCGTTGCTTGTTGGTGCAAACTATGAGCAGGTTGCTAATGACCGTTCGTTTTTTTATCTTTTTTGGTTGCTCTAAAGCAATGCCCCACTGACTTCGTGTAAAATCAGTGGGGCTTTTTTTGTTGGCTTATATTGCATCCACTCTTTCTATTGAAAAGTCAATCACTGCCATGCAAGGCTTTTTCTCCCAGAATGCTTTCCCGTAATGGCTTATCAAATAAGTTTTAACGCTCTCCTGTGAGTCAGTTAAATCATAAGCACCAGTTGAATAATTTTTATACAAATACTGGTTTCTTGGGTAGTTATATTGATCTACAGCCTTGAATACCTTAGAGTCAATATAATTTATATCCAGGAGACTCAGTATATGGCAAAACTTTCGAACCTTTAGAGTGGTCAGTTTAATAATCAAGGAAAGGTTGGTTCCTTCAATGGGCATTGATAACTGATCATTTAATTGAGCGAACAAATCCTCCTGAGCTTGTAGAATGTTTTCTCTGTTTTGATCCTGAATTTGTTCCCAACCAATGATTGGCAGGAAAATCCGTGAGATTTTCTGTCGTCCAATTATTTTATTGAACAAATCAAGTGAGATGCTTCGGTTTTGAATAGCTATCTGATCCATGTATTCTCGTTTTATTTAGTAGTTTGTTTAACTTTAATTATAAACCAAAGTACGACAAAGAAAGGGTCACTATCCAGTACTTAACCCCTTGATAAATAGGTGAATAAGATTATTTGCAAAAGCGTACTTTTTGCCCTGAAACCAAGCAAATCACCTCCAATATGTCCTCGTTTGCCCCAAAACACCTCTACTTTTTTTCTGATTTGATCAAATACAGCTATCTGGTAGCAGTTTTATTGCACTATCCCTATCATACTTGCCCCAAACCCGCCCACAAATGGCACTTTTCGAAGTACACAAAACACCTCAAAATATCGCTTTTCGCAGACAATATTACGCCATAATCACTTGTGCCACAGCGAGTTGCTAAGGGCACGCAATTAGTCGTACTTCGTGATATAAATTATTAGAAAACAAGAAAATGAAAACAAGAAAAAGATTTCGAATACCCGGAAGAACCGTTTTTGACCGGAACCTGGAACAGCACCAGGTAATACTTGACATGGGCAAAATTCATGAAGGGTTGCTGAAGGTGACCCACGAACAACTTGGCTCCACCTGGTTACCCATCAGTGTGGTTCGAAACATAGAACCACTCAGCACCAAAAACTACATCATCGAAGTAAACCGAGATTACTGGAAGGATATTTTTTGGATGGGTTAAACTACCGAAATATGATTTTAAAACAACAAACCAAGCCTAAAGATGAACTACGATAAAATACTAACCGAAGCTGATAAACTTAGCAGCAACGAACTACTCTGGCTAATTGCCGACCTTAACCACATGCAAAAAGTGAAGGAATACGATGAAGTACGTCCTCAGCTTCAGGGGCATACTAAAGGTGTGGTGTTATCTGAAAAAAACGAACTTGGTTTTATTCTGACTGACGAGCCGGAATACGATGAAGGAAAACTTCAGCTGATGGCAGAACCTTATGGAGATAAAATGATTTATGCCTTGTATACCCTGCACGATATCGAAATTAAACACCTGTTTACCTTAACGGATGGCAGCTTCGATTGGGAGAAAAAACTGGCTCCGAAAATCAGACTGTTTTTTGAAAAAGGGGCAGCAGCATTTGAATAATAAGGAAGGAACCAGGAGCCTCCCTCGATGAGTCGGCTTCCAGGTTCTGATTTTTCGGGGGAGCCTTGCTTTGGGCAGGAGCAAAAACGAAACCCTATATCAGGTTTCGTTGGCCGGTGTGATCGGTAAAGCAGGGGTAACACTTTTTGATTGCTTTCTGAATATATAAACGAGGCTGTATGACCAACCTCGTTTTACTGCCAGCCTACCCCTCTTTTTTAGCTGCTTCTTCTGCTTTTGCGATGCGATAGTTGAGCTGCCTCAACTCCTCAATCATCAGGGTTAAAAATTCCACTTGTTTTTCCTGTACCGCTACTTGCTCCATGGCTTTGGTGGCTTCAAGTGTTTTTTTTACCTGGGCTAGTTCAATGGCTAACTCATTTCTTCTTTCTATTATTACCCAGTATGCTTCGTTTGTAATCATGGCGGTTTTATTTAGTAATGCGTGGTTTAACTGTTTAATTATGAACCAAAGTACGACAAACAATCTCTTACTATCCAGTACTTAATACCTTGATAGCGAGCAAGATAAGATTAGTTGTAGAAGTGCACTTTTTGCCCCAAAACCAGCCAAATCACCCCCAATATGTCCTCGTTCACCCCAAAACACCCCTACTTTTTTTCTGATTTGATCAAATACAGCTACTGCGTAGGCTCACCATTGCACTACTCCAATCCAAATCGCCCCAAACCCGCCCAAAAACGGCACTTTTCCTGGCGTACAAAACGCCTCAAAATATCGCTTTTCGCAAAGAGTATTACCTCGCCATTAGTTGGGCAAAAGCGAGTTGATAAGAGCACTTAATTGATCGTGCTTAGCATTATAAATCAAATAAATAATTTTTTATGCAATTAAAACTAATCAATATACCCACAGAAAAACCCAGATTTCTACTTCTTAATTCTGGTGATTTTTTTACCGCGCCTAAAGGTGTACCTTATTCAGTAGCTCAAGTGCAAGGACTGTGTATACAAGCAGATGGCACGTTGTCTGTTAATTTTGATTGTTATTTCAAAAATGGATACAATCTGTTTCACGAAGGCAAACTATACATTCAGCAGCATCCTGTCAGCTTCACAACCAGCGTGTGTATTCTCTTTACTATAAAACGGGCGGATATTTCTTTCCTGAAGGTCATTTATCATGATACCGGGGATGAATCCTGGCAGCAGCCAATTGCTAAAAAAATACAAGAAGTACAAAGCACACTCAGTACCTATGACGACAATTGGTCAGGTGATTATCAGGCTTGTCTGGAGGCATTTTTTGAAGAAGAGTTGGGAGGATAAAAAGCGTTGATTTGTGATAGAGGCTGGAATGGATCACCAACCAGCCTCTTGATTTTGTCTGGGTTAGTTAATGCTGTGCAAAATATGGGTGAGGCATCAATTCCCGAATATCGTCGTCCTTTATAAACTCATAATACTCAAGAATTCTTCTTCGATCATGAGGTGAGCGAAGAATATGCGCAGTAAGTTCGCCTGGCAACTCTTTTTCCCGGTTGAGCCTGAGCGCATCTACATATAATAAAATCCCTGAATCGTTTAATTCATTATTATCATCAAAAAATACTGACGGTTTGAACATTACTTGATCTTCTTTCATTTGTCACATGATTTATCATTTACTGCCCGTTTTTGCGGGCACACCATAAATATACAGCATAATCAGGTATTTTTTATGCGCTACGTCAGGGTTTTATTTGTAATGCCAGACAAGCACCAAAACCCAGAGGCTATGTTGAATTACCTCTGGGTTTTACCTGGTGACGTCGTTTAACTACAAGCTACCTTTGATGCTTTCAGTAACGATTTTGGTGGCTAACTTTTCCATTTCATAAATCACCCGGTCAAGCATTGCCATTTCAGTTTCGTGGTAATCAGCCTCTAAAATTTTATGCTGGCTTACCGCTGATTTAAACTTTTGGTAATTGCTGGCTTTGTCAGCCTTGAGCGATTCAATCTTGTTTTGGATAATTTTACTTACGCTGTCCATATAAGGGTTGTTTTATTTAGTAGTTTGTTTAACTTTAATTATGAACCAAAGTACGACAAACAAACGCCCACTATCCAGTACTTAATCCCTTGATAATGAATTGAATAAGATTAGTTCGTAAAACGCACTTTTTGCCCCAAAACCAGCCAAAACACCCTTAATATGTCCTGATCTGCCCCAAAACACCCCTACTTTTTTTATGATTTGATCAAATACGGCCAATACGTAGCTTCTCTATTGCACTAATCCTATGAAAATCGCCCCAAACCCGCCCACAAACGGCACTTTACCAAGGGTACAAAACACCTCAAAATATCGCTTTCTGTAACTTGTATTACATCATAATTACCTGTGCCACAGTGAGTTGCTAAGAGCACACAATTAGTCGTTCTTTGTATCATAATAATTAAAACAACCCCCAAAAAAAATAACAACAGATGAAACCAACGAATTTAAACCCAACGATATTAAAAAGTTTTAAGGCAACCGAAAGTTTTTATAAACACCAATATCCCAACCATAAAATAAGCCAGGAAACATTTACAACGGCCTTCATAGAAGGGATGAAAGAGGCAGCTAAAATGACCCTTGAAAAACTCAATATAATTAAAGAAGAATATATCACGGGCGGCAAAAAACTGGAAAACCTGGCCTCAAAAGCCAACAAAAACAAGCTGGATAAAAGAAGCTTTACCAGAGGGTTTGTTTCTGGATTTACCGCATAACACCTGCCTCTTAAAGCATACAAACTGGATTCACTCAAAGCATCCCCTCCAAGGTTAAAACCCCACCCGTATCAACATAAAAAATTCCTCACTTTTAATTTTTCCGTTCCCGCATTGGTAACACTTAACCGATCACATTAGTGGTCAGTTATCATCTGTTCTTTCTTTGGCTGTTTAAAGCAATGCCCCACTGATTTCGGTTAATCGGTGGGGCGTTTTTTTACTTACTCTGCTTCACGCTTTGCTTCGGCAAGTTGCTCGGCTTGTTCCATTAAGAGATTGAGTTCTCCGTCGAGCCTGTCAATGATTTCGAGCTCTTTTTCATAAAAAGCCACATCTACCAATGACCGGGCATCTTTGGCATATTCCAGAGCTCTTTCAGCAAGTAGTCGCTCTTTGCAGAGTTCTTCACTGCGTATGGTAAGCAGGGTATACAATGCTAATGCTGCCTGGGTATTCATTTGATCTTTATTATTCATATTGTGATTGTATTTGGTAATAGTTCAACTGTGTTTGACTTTGAACCAAAGTACGACAAAGAAACGCCCACTACCCAGCACTTAATCCCTTGATAGTGAAGCAAATAAGATTAGTTACCAAAATCCACATTACGCCCTCCAAACCAGCTAAACCACCCCCAATATGTCCTCATTTGCTCTAAAGCACCTACACTCTTTTCATCATTTGTTATTATCTGCCCATAGCATCGCTACTCTATGGCACTATGGTAATCTAAACTGCCCCAAACCCGCCTAAAAATGGCACTTTTAGAAGTACACAAAACAACTGCAAATATCGCTTTTCGCAGATAGTATTACATCATAATTAACTGTGTCACAGTGAGTTGCTAAGGGCACACAATTAGTCGTGCTTTGTGTCATAACAATGAAAGCAGTAAACAAAAACATTCAATACAAATGAAAAATTTAGAAAATATCGCCCTTGAGAAATTTAAAATGTCCCAAAGGTATTTTGACAAAAAGCAACTACCACATCAACTCGATCAGGCAGACTTTATCTCCGGATTTAATGCCGGGGCAATCAAAGCAGCCCAAACAGACCAAGCCACTTTACAAAAAATGCTGGATGAGTTTATCCTCAACGCTCAGGAATTGGACGCCCTTGCTTTGAAAGAAGCAAGTAACAGTAAAACCCCAAACCTGGACAAGATAAGTTTTACCAGAGGCTTTATTATAGGCTTTACCGAACAAGGCATTATAGACTGACACAGCGCGTGTCAGTTCATCACTAAAAAAATACTGTAAAAAATGAGCAAGCAATCACCACCCGCCAACGTCTTTGACCAGGATTTAGTCACCCATCAGGTGGCAATGGATTTGTGTAAAATTCAGGAGGGCATTGTCAAAATAAGCCATGAAGCCCACGGCTATGCCTGGCTACCCGTGAGCGTTATCCGTAACCCCCGGTTTTTGGCAGGGGTTACCTCTGATAACCAAGGGGTTTATCGCATCGAAATCAACCAGGATTATTGGGAGGACATTTTTTGGATAGATCATTTGTTTTACTTAAACCGGAAAAAATGAAATATACGACCATCATAGCCGCCGCTGAAAAACTGACCGACGAGGAGTTAGGCTACCTCATTACCCGGTTGGATGATATGCTAAGTGCCCGCTACTACCACCAGGCAGACCAGGCACCGCAGCCGCAGGAATACCAAAAAGAAGTTGTCCAGGCATTGGATAGCTCGCCAGGGTTCATCTTGGAAGATTTTAGTGGATACACCCAGGGGCATTTGTACCTGATGTGCCTGCCCAACGGTGACCGTTTCAATTACGCCCTGTTTACCGTGACCGAAAGTGATATGGAGGATATTTTTATCCTCGTGGATGGCAAACAGGACTGGCAGGAACAACTTGCCCCAAAGATTGAACAGTTTTTTGGACAAGCGAGCACCTAAACCAAGATAAAAACGAGGCTTTACACATAAAGCCTCGTTCAATCATCTTAATACTAATAAAAATCCCGGTCGCTAACCCCAAAGTCTTTGTCTCCGTAGTTAGGTTCCCACCCCCAGGGGTCAAACCCTTCCTCTTCTTCTTCGGTGCTCCATTTTATGTCGGTTGGGGTTGCTTTTTTCAGTAGGTTGTTTGACATTTGCATTGGCTTTATCTTTTAAAGTTAAAAATAACGGGTTTGGGAGCTGGTACCTTCCAAACCCTTTTTTATTATACCTCTAAGTACCTCAATCTTTGGGGAACTATCCAGTACTTAATCGCTGAATCGCAAGCCAAATAAGCTTATCCGGCGAAACGTACATTTCACCCCCAAACCAGCCAACACCCCCCACAAACTGTCTTCATTTGCCTGAAATTCACCTACTTTTTTCAACGTTTCCCTGCATTCCACTATCCTGTACTTGCCCTATGGCACTATTGCCAGCATAATTGCCTGAAACCCGCAGAATAGTTGCACTTTTCCGGGCACAAAATACCACCCTAAAAATCGCTTCCAGCAAGCTTTATTACATCATAATCAACTGACCAACAGCGAGTTGATAAGCAGGAACGATTACTCGTACTTAGCACTATAATTAAATAATTAACCATTAAATAAAAATGCAATGGGAGCAACAAATTTTGAACGCTACGCCTTCGGGAAAACACTAGAAGAAGCTTACCGCAGGGCTTACGAAGAGGCCGAAGATTTTACCGGGATGATCGATGGAGAGAGCGGAGACCTCAACTCCAAACCAGGCTGCATAGAAGTAGCCATACCCGAAGGGGTGACCCCTGCCAGGTACCTGAGCTGGATTGAAAAAGCAGATCAGGCTTTTACGGGCTATGGCATTAGTCAAAAGCAAAAAGATAAGCTGCTGGGCTCCATTCCTGACAGGCATCAGGCAAGGGTGTTTACCTACGCTAATTATTACGCCGACACCAGTGCCAAAGCACTGGCCATCAAAATGACCGGAAGAAAGGCACAGGAGTTTCGCCGGGGGACAGTGTATGCAGGCAAACCAGGCAATGTGTATGTGTTTATTGGCTGCGCCAGATGTTAAGGAAAGACCAGCGAAGGCTGGTTTCCTTATTTATACCACAGATTTAAACCATCAATCAATGAATCAATGAAAATGACTTATTTTGAAAGACAAGGGTTTGGGGCAAGCATAGGGGAAGCGTTTTGGACTGCCCATCGAGAAGCCCAGGAACAAGCCGGGGCAAACAGTGATTTGCACACCAAAACAACCTTTGAGGAAATCAACACTCCCACCGGAGTAAACCCACTCAAATATGCCGAATGGATCAGGCAAGCCTGCTGTTCGCTGAAAACGGATGCCAGCGAGTGGGACAAAAAACGTTACCTGCTGTTTGTACCCAAGGCACGGCAGACCAAGGTGCTCAGCCTTGCCCAGGCAATGGTGGACGAAAGCAAAACTCTGGGTCTAAGGCTCAGGGGACCAGCCGCCAGTGCCTTCCGGATCAAAAACGGAATCAAAGGGAAACACGGCAAAGTGTTTTTGTTTATAGGGGTTGGCTAAGTCTTCTCTTGTACGCTTCTATTTCTCAAAAGGTGAACCTATCTTATCTGGTTCACCTTTGGGGGTTGGGGCAAATAAGAAAAGCTGCCTAAGTGCATATAATGCCTTCAAACCACCCTTTTTGCCCTCAATATGTCTCGGTTGCCCGAAATTTCCCCTTGATTGTATCATTTTTTGCCTTCCTGAGTTTAGGGAATGTTTCACCATTTCACTATTACCGGAAGAAATGCCCACTATCCGCCCAAAAATGGCACTTTTATTAGTACACCAAACGCCTCCAAATATCGCTTTTGGCAAGCTTTATTACCTCATAATATACTGAATAACAGTGAGTTGATAGTCGGACTAAATTAGTCGTCCTTAGACATATAATAATTCAAACAAGGACTTACTAAAACACTTAAAACAATGACTACAACAGAAATAAAGACCACCTGGACAGCCCGCAATATCTGGATCAAAAAATGGAACAAAGAAGCGGTGTTTATTGAAGACAGGCTGGATAAATACCGCTCGATGTGGGTACCCCGTACCGCCATCCAAAACCCTCAATTTAAAAGCAAGCGTGACTTTGGCAAAGACAGCATCCACTATATATACGATGTTGAAATAAACGAAGAGTGGTGGAAAGCCAACGTACGCTACCGGGGCTTTGAGTTTGACACCAACAACGGGCACAGAAAAAGCTGGTGGAGTTAATCACTCTGCCAGTTTTTTGACTTAACTAACAAATTACAGATGCTCCTTGCTCCAAAGGCAACCTTGCCTCCCCTAAAGGCTGCTCACGCAAATGGGGGCTCGCCGTGCCCGGCAACAAAAAACACAGCTTTAAGCCGCTACCTACTTTGTTGACGGGACATACCTTGCCCCCTACCGAAGCTGCCCATTGCTGGATGGCAGTGAGCCCTACTCCTGAAATAGCTCCCGTAATCCGGCGTTTGAACGAATGGTCGAAAATATCGGTATCACTGACCGGATATACACCATTATCTTCTATATAGAGCGCAACGGTTTGGCTATTATAAGCAGCCGCTTCAATACTAATAAAGCGCTCTTCGTCGGGGTGGGCATGCTTGCCCATATAGTGCACCAGGCTGAAGAACATTCTAAAAAAACTCATTTTATCTACCCTCACGTGCAGATTGGCCACATAGCTCGAAAAGCGAATGTCCTGGCGGCTAAAGTAGAGATGGTACATTTGGTAAGATGTATCAATAAGCACCTTAAGGCTGCACTTTTCTATGTGCAGGGCTTCAGTAGAGATATTATTGACATCATCAATGCTGCGAAGGGTGTCTTCGAGTTCACTGATTCTTTTGAGCAAATCGGTATTGGCCAGTTTGTAAGCTTTTTGCTTCATTGTCTGCACCAGCTGACTTGCTTCCTGCAAGCCTTCTGAGATTAATGATTGTTGGATCGTATCGATCATTGTTTGATTGTTTTATGGTTGTATTGTTTTACTGTTTTATGGTTCGCAAAGCGACATTGACTGTACTTTTAAAAAAAGAAGGGCAGATTTATAAAACCTGCCTTCTTGGTTTATCCCTGTTATCCATCCATCACTAACCAACATAAGTTCTATGAGGGTAAAAACAGGACACATTAACTACATTACACTGCTATTATTTTACTTTCTCAACCCTACACTCAAAACTGCTTCGCCCAGGGCTTGTGGCATCATATACTTTGATTACATACACCCCCGCCGAGAGTTCGTGCAGGTAGATTTGGTGCTGGTGGGTACGACTTGCCCAATGCCCCCTGGTTACTACCTGCCCTTGCAGGCTGATGACCTGCCAACGGATGTCGGGCGAAGGCACCAGGCCTTGGGGCAACACCAGGGTCACTGCTTCCCTCACTGGATTGGGGTAGGCAAGCAGTTTAGTAGCATGTGGTTTTGACTGTCCATTTAACCCCGTGACCGTATTTTCATCAGCATCACGCCCGGCATTCACAGGCACTTTTGCCGTCGCTACCTGATAGATGCTTCTGCTTTGATAATCTGCTACAAATACCAATACCTTGAGCCCGGCAAGAATAGATTGGTTGCCCATTTGCCAACTGAATTTAAGGCTTTGAACTTCATTTTTTTGCCAAGTACTCTTTCTAAATACTCCTGCCGCATCGGGCAACATCTTGCGCAGAACCTGAGCGTAGGTTTCGCCTGTGCTACTGGCTACCCGACTACTGTCTACAATGGCGGCGTGAAAAACCACCGAGCGTTCAAAGGCTGTTAAGGCAGTGATCTTTGCTGAGATTTCGAGCGATTTGTTTTGCCATTGCATAGGATCAATTGTAATAGCAAAAGCTGCTGGCAACAAGGTCTCTTTGAGTAGACTGTCTTTGAGTTGTGCTGTAGACAAGGAATCTTTCACCCTGCCGTTTACCACCATAGCGGGTACGTTACGCAAACCATAATGCAAAGCTCTGCCACTGGGGTCTTTGGAGTTTTCACTGTTGAACTCGTCTATCATGGGGAAGCTGGTGTGGTAATGAATACTCACGGTTTCGCTGCTACTCATTACCTGAGCTAATTCATTACTTTTTACCTGAGAATTTGCCACTCCCTGATTGGTAAAATATTCCAGGAGTGCCACCCGGTTGCGGTTGCGAAGCTCAAAATTGTCAAAAGTAATCCCTTGGTACGTGCTGCCCGGTGGGTTATCAGGATTGGAGCCAAAAGCAAACCTGAACCGGATGATGTTGGGATTGGCAGCAGCAGCAGGTAAATTAGAAATGGCTCTATCCAAGGCAATGCGTGCCGTGCGCCAACCTTTGAACTTGCCTGACCAACCCTGAGCATCGCCGTTGCTAGTCGTAAAACGATCACCTGGTTTGCCCAAAATGGGAGTGGTATTGTACCAGCCAATCCCTTGATCTACTGCTCCCAGGCGTTGCCAGGTCTTGCCATCGTTTAGAGTATAAAGCAACACCAACCCATCGGCACCTGCATCAGTATCGAGCTTGTAATCGAACGAAAGCACGGGACGGGTCAGCTCACTAATATCAAAGGCAGGGCTTGCTACATAAGACTGCTCGTGGTGGGCATAACCGTCTGGCATTTGCCAGGCATCATTTACAAGTTGCCAGCTGCTGCCTTCGGTAGTGCTCTCTTTGGCTATAGTACCGTGGGTAAGCCAGCCACCTGCGGTGTTTTCGAAACTACTATAGTAAGGAGTCGTTTCAGTGACTTTTATTAATGGAAAAATATCGATGCGGCGGTGCAGCGTATAAGCCGCCACTGAGGTGCGAATGGTCAGACTTACCTCATAGGTGCCAGGATATTGATACTGGTGCACGGGGTGTTTGGCGCTGGAAATTGCCCCATCGCCAAAATTCCAGGCATAGCTCTGGATAGAGTCACCCACGACTAACGACAAGTTGGTGAAGCGGGTAGGGCGGGGGTTCGTCTCCCCTTTACCGACAATATACTGCCCCGCAAAATCAAAATCTACTTTGAACGCCTGGCTGATTTGTTCGCTACAACCGGAGGCATTGGTGGCGTTTAGGCTATAATTCAGTAATGGAATGCTTCCTTGCTTGTCCGGGCTTACCGGATAAGACACGCTCGCGGTGGTGGCGATCAAATTACCAAAATTCCACGCCCAACTTGACACAAGAGTGCCAGCAACCGCAGTAAAACGGAGGGTATCCTCGTTCCAACGCCTTTCGGCTACTACCTGCACGCTCGCGGGTGGGTCAATTACTTCAAAATACACCGTTGTATCGCGGCTGGAGGTGTTGGCGCAGCCCGTGCTGCCTGTGCTGGCAAGTGCTAAAAACAACTCATATCTACCCGCCACGAAGTCAGCAGGGTTGAGTAGGTTGCCCCCCAAGGCTTTTTCTTCACCCGTGGCTGTATTTCTTGCAATAAAACCGGGCAAAAGCGGGGTGAGTACCCCGTTTTTGAATGCTGACAACATCACAGGTGAGTCGTTACTGCAATACTCAGCAGCAAGCCCGGTGAAACTAAGGGTAGGCAAGGGTTGGATAGTAATAGTATAGGCAACTGAGTGATTTACGCAACCATTGGCATTGGTATAAGTATAGCGAATGAGGTACTGCCCGGCGTTGAGGTTGAGCTCGCTCGTTTTGGCATCCGTTGGAATGGCGGCTTCGCCTGAACCAATAATAGGAAAAGCAGGCAACCAGCGATCAGTAAGCGCTCCACTTTGTGCCACCAAGCGAACAAAGGAAGCCGACGCTGGTTTATTGCCTGCCAAACGTTTAATTTCAAACTTGCCTGCGGTAAGGTAGTCAGCAGGAGGCGTAGTGTCGTTGCTAAATATGGGGGCGAGCACCACCGAGGTAGCATCTCCTGCGCAATAACTGCGCTCAGCGTTGAATCCTGCAATACTGAGCGTGGGTAATGCCTTGATGATAATGGCTACCTCAGCGCTTTTAGTGCAACCATTGAGGTTTTGGGTCACTTTAAGACTGCCGTTGGCGTTGCCCCACTTGATCGTTATCTGAGCTTGATTGCTTGCTCCAACAATTTGCCCGTTTGTTACCTGCCAACTGTAGGTGCCGCCGCTTGCGTTGCCAACCTGATCTAAAGTATAAGTCACCGTTTCACCAGCGCAGGGGGTCAAATCCCCTACAATGCCGGGGGCAGGCAGGGCAAAAACTTTCACCGCATAGTCGGTAATGGTAGTACAACCATTGCGGGTTTGGGCAAGGCGCAAGATTTTGTTGGTTCCCGTAGAGGTACCTCCTGACCAAACTACCGATGCCGTCGCCTGGCGGTGGATGCCTCCCACAAAAGTAGCCCCCCCTGCGGGTGCCGACCATTCAAATTCATCGGTGGTGGCAGCAATGCTGGAACTATAATTATAAATAGAGCTGCCATCGCCGCATACCTGGGCGCCTGTGCCTCCGGTAATGCTTTGGGCGGGAGGGGTCGTAATCTGAAAAGCCACCTTGATGGGCACGCTTGCCCCGGCCTGGGTGACCTCAAAACGGTAAGTCCCTGCCCCGTAGTGTTTATACAAGTCTTGACCGCTAAAGGTGTAGCGGTAGTTGTTGCCACTGATCAGCCGCAAGTTTAAAGGGATCAGGGTGTTTGTAGGGCTGTAAAGTTTTGCCCCCAACGCCGAACTTAGATTGGCAATGGTGACGGTTTGAGAAGCCGCTACATTGCTGCAATAACTCGTAGCAAGCCCCAATACCACCGCGTCGGCATCGTATACGCTGAAAGAGGTGCTCACCGTCACCGTACAATTGTTGATGGCATACTCATAATACACCTTGTAACCCGTGCCCGGAAAAAGTAGTCCTGGATAGAGTTTGTTACCAACTACACCATCGCCCCGGAGCGTGCCTATGCCTCCAGCGGGGCTGTTGGTCACGGTGATATTTACCGGAGAAAAATCGTTGTCAGGAAAGCTCGTGGCGGGTAAGCTTACCTTGGGGTTGGGTGGGGTGGCCACCCGAATGGTTTTGCTGCGTGCCGTAGTACTTATTTTGCAATCATTTACGCTTTTGACCTGTAGCAGTTTGTTTCCCAGGCTTGCCGAAGTTGCCATGTCCAGGGTAATCATATTGTCAGCGGTATAATACTGATCTGCCGATACCTGAATTGCCTGGGGATCGTTGCTGGCAAGAAAGCCAACTGGCAGCTTCCACAAATAGCCTGTGACATCGGGCACTGGAGCTGCCGTGTAGGTAAAGCCATTGCCCCCGGCACACACTACGCCAAAGCCCTCAATATTTGTTGGGGCAGGAAGCGCACTGCTTGTGGTGGCATTGATGCCTTGTACCGTAGCAAAAACGGCACTGGTAGTAAGCCCCGTAAAGTGGGCGTAACCACTCAGGGGTTTTAACTGGGCTACTGCTCCTGCGGTCTTACTTTTAGCCAATACTTCCAGCCCGCTCAGCACAATGCCCCCTACCTTGGTAGTACCCACAAAATCATAGTCTATGTAGAGTTTGCCTGATTTTAACTTTACAGTAGGAGCAAGAAAATCGCCAGGGGCTCCCGTCACCACTACCACAGGTGACTTACTGATGATAAAATCGGGATGATCAAATGCAAGTACCAAAGTGCCCTTCCCTACCATAAACGAACCAGGGCTTTGCTCGCTGATGATAATGGGCGATAGAGTGACTGCTTTGCCACTGTTGCAGGCAGTAGTAAGCGTAGCAGGAATAACTGCCACCGGGTCGGCAAATGTACTTTCTTCTACTACCGAGGCACTTTCTTCTATATAAGTAGTGGTGGCAGCCAGCGTGGTAATGGCAAAGCTGGTGCTCCGTCCCCGAAGTTGGGTTTGGGCATAGGAGGGCTGGGCAAGGCTCCAGAGGAGCACGCAAAATAGGGTGAATGTTTTCATCTTTTTTTAGTCAGTAGTTGGTAGTCAGGAGTCGGTAGATGACTTGAGCTACCCTGGGTTGGGTTTAGAGTTTGATTCTTTTATTGGTCTTTTAGTCCATAGTTGGTAGCCTATGGTAGCTCCCGACTACCGACTCTCAACTCTTGACTTACTAAAAAACAGCACCTTGCACTATGGGAAACAAATTTAATCGCTGTGTAAACAATTGAAATGCGGCAAGGCACTGCTTGAGAATTATAAACTTTTTGGAATTACGAATTGGCTTACACGGTGCTTATCGTAATTGCTTAATTCATAATTAATTAAACTGAGGAACACGATTTGCCATTTGCCTGGTCCCCAGACTTACACTGCGTACTTTATAAAGCACCGAAGGCGCGTGTTTGGCTCCGGTCATTGTCCAGATGTAGCTGTTTTCGCGCAGATTTTCGTTGGCAAGCTCAAACTGGAGGTACTCCACACTGGCAGGCAAGTTGGGATGGGTCAAAGGAGTAAAGGTGGGATATTGTTGAAAAAAACTCAATACCGCATCGAGGTACTCCATTCCCTTGAGGTAGTCTTGCTGGTCGCGTTGTTCTTCTTTTTCGTGCACCGATAACAGCAACATCAGGTTAAGGTGATAAGGTGCTCCGGAGTCGCTGGTACGGCTACGTTGCACGGTGCGTTCTTCCTGGATGTCGAGCAGGGTAATGACTACCTGATTGAGCGCCGGGTCGAGGGTAGACTTACCATCGCGGCTCACGAGTTTGTCTACCACCACGCTAAATGTGGTAAATGAGTTTTGCATAAACTGACTTGTCAGGTGCTCGGTCAATGCACTTTGTAATAGTCGTAGTATAGGAGTAATCATTTGATATATTAATTTAGATGGTTTTATTGTTTTAGAGTTCTATTGCTTTATGGTTGGACAAAGCCATTCATAATTCCGAAAGACTTGTAATTAATTGACGATGCAAGGTTAGGGAGAAAGGCAAGCGAAAGGCAAAGTTTGTACGTTAAAGTCCGTTAAACGGTTAAAAACGAATCCTATAATTATATTAATAATATAAAAAATACAATTTCATTTACAAGGAAACTAAAAAGCTGTCTGAGAGGCTCTAAATAGGGTTTTTAGAAAAGTGTTTGGGTGGTACAAGGAGTATTGATTGTACTTTAGTGCTAAAAAATAAAACTATTAAAATCGATTAACTCCGTTTAACGCATTTTAACGTGACTTCTTTGAATTTTAGAGCTACCTGGGTGTAGTATTGCCGTCGGAAATTTTTACAAACGAAAACTAACCCACATGCCTACACATGCCGAACCAGAGCACGACTTGCAGCCGCAACATGAGATGCCACAACTTACTCACGATCAAATGCCTTTGCGTATAGATGAAGCGCTCAAAGAAAAACGCGACCCCGAACAAGTAGCTGCCCGTAAAGCCGAAAGGGAGGAGATAGTGAAACAGTATAATGAACAACAAGCGCAAGCCAAGGCAAAAGCCCAAACAACAGAAACAGTGACTGAAATAAAAAAGCCCAACCTTAAGACCTTGATGAGTAAATACCAGGGAGTGGCGCTGGTACATCGGGTGTTCGCTCACTATAGGGTAGAAATGGGCAAAGCCAAAATGCCTGCCAGCGATAAACAAATACTTGCCCAAATTTGCCGCGATTTTCACCTGAAAGCGGTAGAAGGTGGCAACCGACTAACAGCAATGCCAGGAGCCTCGAAAGCTGCTTTAGCGTTTGGTTCTACCTTTAACAAATTACGCCGCAAACACGCCCGCAGATACCAACAACAAGTACTGGTAAAACAACAAGCGTACACTAAACAGATAAACGAAGAAGAAAAGCAAAGGCTTGTGGCCGATATGCAACGCCATAACCAAAAGGAAAGGAAAACTAAGAGTAACCCCATGGACAAGAAAAAGGTTGCTCCTGAAAATGAATATCAGAAAGAAAATAGTTTTTTGAAAAATTGGGGAGTATATATTACGGGCAATGGGCAGTTTAATGTAATAGCTGGTATGAAAGGCTCAGCAAAGGGTAGTTTTGACATGAAGGCATTTGCCAAATACGCGGGTATTGCTTTTGAAGGAGGCAAGTTGAAACTTACTTTGGGGGTGGTAAAAAAGTTTTACAAGGCATTGGACACGGTGCTCAAGTCAAAAAAACAACTGGACGCCCTCAAACTAGCTGACGGGGTAGCGCGAGGACTCAAACATTTGCAGTCTGCCGATGGCAAAAGCAAGCAACTAGGCGATAATATACGCTCCCTTACAGGTATTAAAAAAGGGCTGGATGAGATGGTTATGGATGTGGTGGGTAACTTGGCAGAGCAACTAAGCGGTCATAAAAAAGAGGCCGAAAAAAAGAGTATTACGACCAGTTTTAATCAATTATTGAATAAATATCAATTGCCCTCACTAGATCATGACTTATACGCTTCTATTAGTATTAAAAACCTTCAAACTAAAGAAATCAGGAGGCAACCTAAATTTAAACCTTCTAAAAAACATCCAGGGTATTATGTTAACATGGACAGTTTTGGGAAATACTATGATGATGCAGCTCCTTTGACTACCTTTTGGAAGGTTGGAGCAAATAAAGAAATGGAACATGTAGGGCAACTAAACCAGTATAAAAAATAAATATTTAACAAAATGAAGAAAGCTTATTTATTATATCTAATACCTGTATTCTGTGTAGCATGTAACACCCACAAAAAAGCAACGTGGAGACATTTCAAAAACCTCAAGTATGAACAAATTCACCAAGCTATGATTTATCCAATGATTTTAGCCAAGCAAAAAGCAGATCAAGACTTAATGAATTTAAAGATCAAGGTAAAAGAGCAAGGAAATACCAAGGCTGGGTTACATAAAATAATGTTGGCTGAGTATTTAAAAAAAGAGACAATGGATGTCACCGGAGAGATCACCAAACGAACTGTAAAATTTTTACCATATAGCACTGATGAGGGAATATATACAGTAAAACAATTTTTGAGCAGCAAGCATAATTATTACTCTGCTCAAGGCTTGGCTAAAGCATTGAATAATTATACAAAACAACTTAAGAAAAGACACCTCAAGTATTTAAAAGATACTATTCCTTGGGCAGAACGTTACCTCCAACTAATTCCTCCTATTCAGCATAAAAATGCACCGAGTTTTGGGGAGTTTTATTTCAAAAATGCCTCACGACATGAAGCGGTACTTATACTTTATGCTATAGAGTTTGCCGTCTTAAAAGAAGCCTCAGATATATTTGAACGAATATCAAAAGACAATTAGCATAAAATGAACAAAGCAGCAATTTTATATATGTCAATAATTTTCTTCTCAGTTTTTTTTAACACTCCAGCTATAGGGCAAAACTCTCGCTTTGAGAAAGGAGCTCAAACAGGAGATGCTAGTGATCAATATTATCTTGCCAAAGCTTACAAACGAGGAGATAAAGTAAAACAGAACTTGAAAAAAGCGCGGTACTGGTATAGGCAAAGTAGCAAACAAGGTTTTCATAAGTCAATGGTGGGATTGGGTTTGTGGCATTATGAGCAACACAAATACAAAAAAGCTTTGTATTGGTTTAGACAGGCTGCCTATAGTGATGACTTTAACGGACAGTATTACCTTGGGCTAATGTATTATCGTGGGTTAGGTGTAACACAACACAAAAAACAAGCTCAATACTGGTTTGATAAAAGCTTAAAAAACGGACAACTAAAATGGAAAGTCTGGTTAGCAAAAGGTGATACACTAAAAACTTTGCAATGGCATAAACAAAAGGCGAAAGAAGGAAAAACGCAAAGCCAGTTTTATTTAGCTACCCTTTATGAACAAGGGCAAGGTGTCACCCAAGATTTGAACAAGGCTTTTGACTTGTATATAAAAAGCCTTAAGTCGGTTAAATCTCCTGCTTATGCACTTTTGGACAGTTGGGAAGATATACCTAAAAATGTTTGGACAGTTTTTAGGCAAAAAGCTGTAAATGGGAACCCCGAAATGCAATATAAACTCGCTGAATTATACAGATGTGCTTATGCATATGAAAGGGCGCTGCCTTGGTTTGAAAAAAGTGCTTTACAAGGACATGCAGTGGCACAAACGACATTAGGAACAATGTATTCATTAGGGGAAGGTACTAGCAAAAGTTATGAAAAAGCATTTCAATGGTATAAAAAAGCAGAAGCTCGGAATCGTTTTGCCCAGTTCAACTTAGGTATGATGTATTATGAAGGTAATGGCATGCCAATAGATAAAAAACAAGCCCTGTACTATTTTAAAAAAAGTGCCAAACAAGGGGTGATTAATGCTCAGATGCTATTAGTGTATACTTATGCCGTAGATTTTAAAAACTATGACCAGGCTTTTATCTGGTGTAGTAAAGCAGCAAAACAAGGTAATTCAATGGCTCAATATCAACTAGCGTTGTATTACCGTGAAGGTAAAGGAACCGAAGTTAACCCTAAACTAGAAAAGCATTGGATGAAGAAAGCTGCTGATAATGGCTATATAAAGGCAAAAATTGAGGTAAATAAATACAAAGACTAAAGAACGTAAAATTAACCCAAACATGCACTTAATCGACATCAAAACATATCCCCCAGACCTACAATGGCTCATTAGCTACATGATGGAGCGTTGTCAACAAGCTGCCAAGCCTCAAGCGTTGCCCCAGTGCCCTATGTTGCTAGAGCCTGAAGATGAATGGCTATTGCCTTTTAGCCCCGACGAACGCCTTGTCATTGCTATAGCTTTAGCCAATGCCAGCGCCCCCGAAATATGGGATATATTGTTAGATACGGCTATAGAAACAGGGTTCGAGAAACCCGCCATCAGTAGCTTGGGCTTGAGGCAAATTCCCCACACTAAATACCTACAGGCTACTATAGGCACAGTGCTCTTTTTGTTGGGCGGGCAAACGGCTAGTGATCAATCTCCTGTTTGGCAATTGTTTTTGCCTCAGACCACCCTGCGTCGTTTGGGAGTGCTTGCCTTGCCCGCTACTCGTGCTGTTCCCGCTATAGACACCGTGCTACAGCTTAGCCCTCGTTACCAATGCCAACTACTGACCCAAGAAACCTGGCAGCCCCAATACGGGGCGGAGTTTCCGGCTACCTTACTCACCACCACCAGAACCTGGAACGACCTGGTGATGGACGAAAAAACGGGGATTTTGCTCAATCAAGCCCGCAAATGGGTGCGCCACTACGACGAAGTGCGCCAACAACCGGGTGTGGTAGGAGCTAAAGGCTATCGTTTGCTGATGGCGGGACCTTCGGGCACGGGTAAAACCCTGACCGCCGCCCTGCTGGGGCAAGCCGCAGGCAAACCCTTGTACCGCATAGATGTGTCGAGCATTGTAGACAAGTATGTAGGAGAAACCAGTAAGCGCCTGCGTCAGGTGTTTGACCTTGCTGAACAACACGACTGGATTTTGTTTTTTGACGAAGGCGACGCCCTCTTTGGCAAACGCAGCAGCGGTACAGGCAGCAGCAACGAACGCTACGCCAACCAGGAGGTGGCGTATTTGCTCTACAAACTCGAAGAGTACCAGGGGATGATTTTTTTGGCGACCAACCACAAAGGAGCGATTGATGCGGCTTTTGAACGAAGATTTGATTCGCTCGTGACTTTTAGCAAACCCGATGAAGGTACCCGCCGCCGTTTGTGGCAACACTTTTTTGGGCAGGCAAACACGCTGGAGCTTGACCCGCGCATTGGCGCAGGCAATTGGCGCGAACTTGCCGAAGCTGCTCCAGTGAGCGCCGCCTGGATTGAGAAGTTTTACCAGTATTGCGTGATGCAGACCACCGCCAAACGTGACCGCTACATCAGTGCCGAAGATATGCGCACCTACTTACATTGGTTCAGTGCCGAGCGGGGTTATTTTGATGGCAAGGCGCATCGTTTGTTTTTGCGGGAATTACAGGGGTAGCAACTTCAACTAAAGTCCTCCCGAACAAGTGAGGGAACTGGTATAAAATCAATGCCAGATTAGCTACGCTGAGCACCGATATACATCGGCATCTAAGGACTCGCAAGTTCGGTTCTTCACCTGTGTTCAGTATGACGAGTGTACAGGTCTTCCCGAACACGTGAGGGAACTGGTATAAAGTGAGTGTCAAGCACTGTTATTAGAGCCAATGCAAGGGGATCAACGCCAGATGCTTCACGTGCGTTCAGCATGACTAAAAAAAACATAAAAAAATGAACAGCAATTACTTTGTTTATATCACTACCAACCCCAAGCGAACCACCTTGTATATTGGGGTAACCAATGATCTTGTAAGGCGTTTGGAGGAACACGCTAGTCAGGCGGGGAACCCTAAAACTTTTACGGGAAGGTATTTTTGCTATCACCTAATCTATTGGGAACGTTTTGATACACCACAGGATGCCATAGATAGAGAAAAAGAACTGAAAGGTTGGAGGCGAGAGAAAAAAGAAGCCCTTATCGATGCGGAAAATCCACAATGGATATTTTTGAACGATGAGATTTAAAAAGCGAGGGTTTTGATAAAATAAGTCGTTCTCTACCAGATGTTTCACTGAGGCTCAACATGACACAGGGTAGCGGCCACTAGTCATGCCAAACAAGTGAGGCAGATAAAATATAAACTTTACCAAGCAATTTTTATAATAATTCAATACAATGATTAATAGACTATTTTTATGCAGCCTTGCCCTTATGTTGTGGGCGGGTACAACACGTGCTCAAACGAAGCAAAACTATAATTTGGATATGGAGCAACTCAACGCCCAAACCAAACAGCCTGAAGGGTGGGACATGACTTTTAGTTATGGAGGAGCCAAGGGTTATATTGTAAAACCAGATGCGCAAACCGTAAAAACGGGTAAATATGCTTTGACTATTTTACCTGATGCTAATGCTGCTAACAAAAGCTTTGGTGCTTGTGCCTATGTGATACCAGCCAAATACCAGGGCAAAACCATAGAACTACGAGGCTATATGAAGCTAAAAAACGTGGGCAAAGATGGTCATGCCGGGCTTTGGATGCGCATAGATGGTGAAGAAGGTGAACCTTCTTTGGCTTTTGATAATATGCGAAAACGAAAAATTAACGGTACCCACGACTGGCAAGAGTATAAGGTAAACTTGCCCCTCTCTAAGTATGCCCTTAAAATACATGTGGGTGGGTTGCTCACCAGCCAACAAGGGCAAATGTGGATAGACAACCTGAGGCTATACGTAGACGACAAACCTTTAGCAAAAGTAGCTACGCGGGCTTACCCTCCCAAAGAAAGAAAACCCAGTATTTATTTTGAAATGAACAAAGCCAATGTACTCAAAGAGTGGCAAAAGTTTGAAAAAGTGGTAGATACGATTAAACAAAAAGTACCCCATTTTGGCTTTTATGCGGCACTGGTGCACCAAGGTGAAATTATTCGGGAGGCAAGTAATGGGATGGCAGACCGCGAGAAAAAACTACCCATGTCTGCCAATGTGGTACACGCCTGGGGGAGCATTTCTAAGATGTTTACTTCCATTGCCATTTTACAATTGGTAGAAAAGGGTAAAATCAAGCTGACCGACCCCATTACCAAATATTTACCTGAGTTGGGCAAAGGAGTAGACAGTTTGGGCGGCATGCAAGCCATTAAAATACACCACTTGCTCAACCATAACAGCGGTTATGACCGCAAGCCAGTGTACAATGCCATTGCAGACAAGTTTCCTGAGTTTGAAAACCGAGTGGCAAATTCGAAAGAAATCAAGCCATTTTTGAAATATGCCTCGCAGAAGTTTAGACCAGGGAGCAAGTACCAATACAACAATGGGGCTTATTCGCTGTTGGGCATGGTCATAGAGCGAGCAACAGGTCAAAAATATACCGCCTACATCAAGCAACATATTTTGAAACCATTGGGTATGAGCACCGCTCACTATGACAAAACACCCAAAAAACTGCAAAACCTGTTTGGCACCTCATATCGTCATAAGAAAGGTGGAAAAGTATCTACGGGAAGACCAGATGAAAGTGCAGGGATCAGAGAAGCCAATGGAGGGCTGAAAGCCAAGGTAGCAGACATGCTTAAGTTTATGGACTTTTTGAAGTTTAGAAAAAGAACAAAGTATCTCAAACGCTACGAAAAAGTATTGCCAAGGACTGTTCTGGAAAAACATTATTTTGACCTCAACTTACAAGACAGTACTCAGTATACCCAAACTTATAAAACCACCCAATACGGTTTTTATTTTGTAAATGGCTTTTTCAATATATTGGCAAACGAGGGTACAAAAAACCAATTCGAAGTGATGGGGCATAGTGGGGGTGTTCATGGTTTTTTATCTAATTTTATTTTTAGAAAAGAAACCAAGGTTCCTTATGGCATTATACTGATGATAAATACCAGTGGACAAAAGGAAACACCCGAAAGAGTTACCTTCTCTGTACTGTATAATCAGCTCAGGTATTTACTCAGAAACATCAAAATAGACTCAGGTGAAGTCAGCTGGAGTAAAATAGCAAAGCGCTATAAATAACTTTAAATACTAGTCAAGGTTCTTTGACTTTGTTGTTAAAGAACCCGACTAGTTGAATAAAATAAATGCTTCTACTATGGAACAAGAAACTGTACTCAAATACAATATCTGGAAACAAATCATTTGGATGTTACTGGGTTTGTCTCTGGTACCCGGTGCACTTTGGCTGCTGAGTTTGTACACCGATAACCTGGATGGTTGGCAATATGATGCCTGGTGGATACTTGCCCTGGGGGTGGTATGCGCTATTTTTGCGGTTTGGCATTCGGGGCGCACAAGTCATCGGTTTGTGCTACGTTCTGAAGGCATCAGCATAGACTATGAGTTGTTTTACTGGCACCACATCAACGAGGCAAGGCTTACCCAACGAGGGCGGGAGTTGCCTACCCTTACCCTATACCTACCTGATGAAACGGTGCCCTACCTGGTGCAACTGAGCGAGGCACAATATGCGGTATTGCTCAAAGCACTAAAGGCAGCACTGGGCGATAAGCTTAAGGTGAGCCCAAGGGCACGCAAGGCGCAACGGGTAGAGGTAAATACCAATATTTATCATGACCCTGATTGAGGGGCAAAAGCACCTCCCGAACAAGTGCCAAATGCTTTACCTGCGTTCAGTGTGACTAGTACTCAAGTCTTCCCGAACACGTGAGGGAACTGGTGTGAAGCTAAAGCCAGATTAGCTACGTTGAGCACCGATAGACATCGGTATCTAAGGACTCGCAAGCTCGGTTCTTCACCTGCGTTCAGCATGACTAAGAAGCAAACATTCAAATAATACAAAAAAACCTCCGAAAGCAAAGCAGGTGATCCAAAAAAGAACTGTAGTTTCACTTGTTTGTTTTTATAAAAACACAAAACGCAATAGTAAAATATAAATATAATATATAATTATAAGCCTTTTAAAGTAGCCTTTAACGCTTTTTAACGTGTAGTATTTGGCTTTAGCTTGCATCGAGGCGTAATATTGCATCATCAATAACAAAGACAAGTGCTGCTCATCAGGCAGTATAGTTGTTACACATTCAACTACAATAAATCATATTTTTTAAATTTTAGTATTATGGATAATAAGAAAAACAAACTAACCATTAAGTCTAATTGGAATAAGAATTTGACTTTATCTGAGAATGAAATGAACGTTATCAGAGGTGGAGAATCAATAGCAACAAACTGTGCAGCTTGCGAAGGTTGCCAACCCAATGCAAAAGAAACAGACGTTCCTTCGCAAGCACAATAAGGCAAGTAAAGTCAAAGTGTAAAAGCTTTGACTTTTTTATTTATCATTATAATAAAAAAACATCAATGGTCTTAAAAGCGGTAAAAAAAATATATTCAGACATCAATTGGAATGATTTGTTAGATATTAATAAAGAAAGAGTAAACATTTACGGAGGAGTGCCTGGTTTAACTCTATTCTTTGAACTATTCTGCCGCTATGAGAACCACGCATTTAAAAAAAAAGAGATACTTGAACAAATGACTGAACAAGTATCATACAGTTTAAACAACCTAGACAAACTAGAGCAAAATGCGGCACTTTCTGGGTATGCAGGGGTTTTATGGTTATTGTTGGTGTTGAAAAAACAAGGCGTGTATGACGAACTGGATGAGTACATTGAACAACTGTCAAAAGTGATTGTTGAGTCTACCAAAAATGACCTCAAACACCATAATTATGACTTATTACATGGGCTCATAGGCAAATTACTGATACTAGGAAGAGCTCATAGGACTATGCCAAACCCCGAAACAAAGGCTGCCATTGAGCGGGCAGTCAACCAAGGTTTGGAGGCAGTATTAAACGCCTCTGTTATATTAACTGACCAACAAGAAGCCTACTGGCTGAGCCCAAAGCTACACGAAGATGTAGTATCAGTAGGGCTTGCCCACGGACAGGCAAGTTATATTTGGGCACTGTCTGCCATTTGCCAAGAAGGGAAAGCCTTTATTAGCCCAAATATTCGGTCTGCAATAAAACAAACTATCCATCAAGCCTGTAATTTTCTTACCCATCGCATGCTTGTTGAGGAAGGCAACCATATTCACGTCAATTTACAAAACTACTTTTCGGTACATCAAGCTGTAGAACCTTCTACCCGCCATACCTTGAGCTGGTGCAATGGGGGCTTAGGGGTATGTATTGCCTTGACCAAGGCAAGCGAGTTACTGGAAGACAATACCATTGAAAAACAAGCCATTACCATACTCTCTGCGCTAAGCAAAATCAGGAAAGAAGATTCTAATATTTGGCAGGAGGGCAAAAATATAGATTGTGGAATGTGCCATGGTACTCTGGGGGTATTTTTTATTTTTTATATCTTGCACCGAAAGTTTGGTAATATTGAATTCAAAGAAGCTTATGAGTATTGGCTAAACCAAGCGATGAACAATATTTGTTGGAATGAACCATTTTTAGGGATGAAAGTTTGCAGTGTTGATTATGTAAATGATACAAGAGTAATGTGTTGGGATTACATGAGTGGTTTGCTCAATGGAGCAGCTGGTTATGGCTTAATCCTTTTAAGTTACTATTTGCTGGAGCAACATCAATGTACTGAAGGTGACTTACCTTGGCTAAGCATATTTATCTAACAACATTGTTCAGAACCCACTACCTTACACAAAACCATTGAAACTAATTTAATTATGCAAAAAATATTAACTTATCAGCTATTTGTAGCGCTACTCTTAACCATTCACCTTCCTTTACAGCTAAGTGCACAAGATAAAACCATCAGCAAAAAAGATCTACTAAAGGAGTGGCATAAACTAGACAAATTCAAAGAGTTTGTAAAAGCCAAACAACCCGACTTTCCTTATCACGTGGCGCTGGTATACAAGGGGAAGGTAATCTCTGAAAAAACGAACAGCTATGCTAATATTGAGAAAAAACAGAAACTCAACAACAAAACTATCCATCGTTGGGGATCAGTGTCTAAACTTTTTATGACGGTGAGCATGCTCCAGCTGGTAGAAAAAAATAAAATAAGTCTGGAAGACCCCATCACCAAATGGTTGCCCGAAGTAGGCAAAGGAGTAGACAGCTTGGGCGGCATGCAAGCCGTTAAAATTTACCACCTGCTCAACCATACCGCAGGCATCAGCATCAGAAAAGGTTATTTAATGTCTCGTAAAGACATAAAAGAACGGATGAAAAAGCTGGGGAAACCTGATCGTTTTGCCACTATCAAAGAGTTTATTCCTTACCTAAAATATACTGAACAAAAAAGACGCCCTGGAGCAAAGTACAGCTACGACAATGGCGGCTACAGCTTACTTGGAATTATTCTGGAAAGGGTCACCAAGGTGGGATTTAGAGAATATGTACAGCAAAACATCTTTGCCCCACTTAAGATGAAGAATACGTCCTACTATAAAGTGCCTGAAAATAGAGTAAAACAAGTAGAAACCTTGTATGGATGGTTTCCTGATGAAAAAACTGGTAAGCTGAAGCTTTATAACAACAACAGGAATGTTTCCCAAGGTATGTTAGGTCCCAATGGGGGAATTAAATCTACCCCCGAAGACATGGTGAAGTTTATGCGTTTTTTTAGGTTTAGAGAGTATAAACCTAGGAAGTATAAATATGAACAAGTACTTAAACAAGCTACTTTAGATAAATATATTTATAATATAACGGTAAAACAACCCAATGAAAAACAGTTTTCTACAGGGTTGATTGATAAAAAAATTAGCCGTTATAGAATCTTGGGAGTCAGTAGAAGAGATAGTAAAACAAGTAACAATGTAAGTTACGGGCATAGTGGTAAGGTAAATTTTGCTCGCTCAAATTTTATGTTTAACAAAAAACATTCAGTTGGAATAATTATGATGACAACAATGGGAGGGCAAAAGAATAGTAACGCTAGAGTATTGGCAAGCAAGTTATTTGGTCTTACATTTCAGTTTGTTTCCGAAGGCAATTTTGGCAATCTACTGAATAAAATAAATTCCGATCAACAGAAATAATAAAAGACTAGCTATGAAATCCCAAAACATAGTATTTATGATGTTTGCTTCACTTATTTTAAACATAAACATTTCCTGGGGACAAGAAGTTAGTGATTTTTTTATCAACCACCACACCAATAAAAAACATAAGATTCTAGCAAAACACTGTTATGATATCATAGAATACAGAAATAGTAAAATAATTATTACTGCCAACTACTATGGAATAAATTACCTTATAGGAAAAAAATGGAGACACCACCCTCTGGATAATCTATCACGTTTGCCTGCCAAATTTGATAGGCTGGTGACCGATCAGAAAACAAATAACAAATACTATATAGGTGGAGGTAATCAATGTGGCTTGTTTTACATCCAAGGAGATTCTATAGCTTATAAAAGTATCATTAGCGCAACAGAAAATAAACAAAAGCTTGGTGGTGGGTTGGTTAAAATATATCAAACCAATGAAAAAGTATATTACCTGGGTAAATCATCTGGTGGGGTAATCTATGAAAAACTTAGCCAAACCAAAACTACTATAAGCCCTATTAGCAATCTCAATGCTAGAGTTACTTATTTTAAAGATCAAGGTCAAATCTACGCTAAAAAGCAAAGTGGGGAGGTTTATCTGCTTCGTGGTACTCGGTGGGTATTACAAAGCACCACCATTTTCAACCGCTTTAGGCTGAGGTATTACCAAAGACTCGATGACCAATTGGCAATAGGTATCAACGATAGCAATCAAGTCTACCTACAACAAGGCGAGCGAACACACTTCCAATTAATTGAACAATTGACTCAACTAATTCCTTCTACAGAAGACATATTCATAGCAAAACTTAAGGATAAAGTTGTTTATTTGGTTGTGGGCAGTAGTTTATTAACTTATCACCCCCTCACTAAAAAAGCAAGGGTTCTTAAAAACTTCAACCAATTGGTATTGCATGATTTTACTTTTGATGAACAAGGTAATGTTTGGTTAGGAACCAGCAACGGAGTGGTATATGTGGAACTACGGTCTGATTTGAAGGTGAAAGAAAATACCAATAAAATATATAAGAGTTACCAAAGAGCAGGGGTCAGGTTTGATATTATTCAAGGTAGCAAACAAGTCAACGTTTCTGAGGCGATAAACCGAAAACCAAGCAAAACCATTGCAGGCTTGGGTTATATACACAACGTTATGCTGCAAAATGAGCGTTACTTTGTTTGTACCCAAAAAGGCTTATATGCATTAGATAAAGAAACCTGGCAACCTACCCAAATATTGAAAGGCAATATTCAAAATATCTTTTTTCAAAAGGGTAATGATGATAAAGGTATGTTTTGGGTAATAGGGTCTTATGGGCTCAAGGTCTTCGACACAAAGTTCAAGCTTTTGGCGGAAAGAAAACTCAAAAGCAACAAGAGCATATTTGCTTCCATTCTATACAAACAAAACCTTTTCTATTCTACCAAAACCGAGTTTTTCAGGATCAAGCTTGAGATGGGCAAAGAACGAATACAAAACTTTAGAATTGATCAAATAAAATTTGACGATAAGGTACGATACGACTTTAGGCTAGAGATACATAATGATCAGCTGTACATTATCAATGCCAGGGGGTTATTTGTTTTTAACCATAAAACAGGCATTGCCGAAGGGTTTAGTAGAAATATCAAGGGGCTTAAAAAAAACAAGTATGGTAACTATGACCAAGCTTTTTCTAACTTTTTAAAAATCAACGAAAAAGAGTACCTTATCAGCCCCGTAATGCTTAGGGAAGGGCTAACAAAAAGTTTTCCTGTCATTTTGAACAAGGAGAATCCTCAAAGTTACGCTATGAATTCTTATGGGCTCAAAAGAATTGGGGATGCTTATATTACCTGGCTATATCAAAGAGGTGATGGTATTATTGAACTCATTGGTCAAGATAAGATTATAGAGTATGACCATAGTAAGAAGAAGGAATACAATCAACCATTCAAAGCCTTTGTAAGAGAGGTGTCTTTTAAGAAAAAAATACAAGATTCTACCCGCAACCAAAAATTTGAAGATGAATACATTTATCACGGCTTTACCAGGCAGCCCAAAACACTGGAACTCCCCTACCCCCACAACACCCTTACCTTTACCTACGCCAGCGATAGCTGGGCGGCTTATGAGCGTAATTTGTATAGCTACCAGCTCATTGGGCTTGACGACGATTGGTCGGATTGGAGCACCGAACAAAAGAAAGAATATACTCACCTGCGCGAGGGTACTTATACTTTTAAGGTGCGTTGTAAAAACATCTACGGCACCATTAGCTCGGTAGATAGTTATACCTTTACCATACTCCCGCCATGGCACCGTACTGCCTGGGCTTATGCTTTGTATGTACTCGCCGGGCTTACTTTGCTCATTGGGGGTAGTTATGGTTATAGCCGCTATCGTAGCCGTAAACTCTACCTGCGCAATCAACACCTGGAACTGGTAGTGGCAGAGCGTACCGAAGAAATAAAAGTACAAAAGGAAACCATAGAAATTGCCAACGAAGAACTTACCAAGGCAAACCAGCGCCTGCGTGAAGAAAGGGATGAAAAAGTAAAGATTTATATGCAAGAAGCCACCGAAGCTGCCAACAAACTGCAAAAGGTGCGTAATACGCTCAACGAAAAAGGCATAGAGGCAGTAAAGCGGATGATTGGCAACGAGATAGAAGGAGTAGATGAATTTGCCATTGTGCGGGAAAAGGTTCATCAGGAGTTTCCGGTCTTTGCCGAAACCATAGACCAGGCTTTTATTGATAAGAAAGTAACCAAATTGGTGTGGCAAGTGGGGCATTGCCTTAAATTGGGGATGTCGCCCATGGAAACAGGAGAGACACTATCTATTAGCAATCGTTCGGTGTCAGTGCATGGTACTAAGCTGCGTAAACTGGGGATATTGGAGCCGATTAAGAAAGCATAGTTTTTTAATTACGAATAGGCGCAAAGCGAGGCTTAAAACTATGGTATACCGACTCCAGACTAGGTTACAAACTGACCAGAGGGAGTTCTACCTTGGCTAATGACGAATTGGTTTTGCTCAACCATAGGACAATTCAACCATCATACAACGTAACTATCACTATAAAATAAAGAGGGAAAAAAATATGTCTTTAAACACCCCTTACACCCCCATTCAAGAATGGACGGATAGCATTGTCAGATTATATGAAATAAGAGAAGCACTGGAAAAAAATGAGGTAGAACAGGCTAAAACTTTGGTAGAGGCTGAAATAAACTCCAAAGGCAAGTTTGCTGCGGTACAACAAAGGGTACAAACGCTTTATCCTGAGTTTGTAACTACTATAGGCGAGATGCTTGACCAAGGGAAAGTAAGCAAACTAATGTGGCAAATTGGCTATTGCCTTCAACTAAATATGACTCCGTTGGAAACCTCCAAAATACTCCGAACTACTAATCGGTCGGTGTCGGTGATGGCTTGTAAGCTGCGCAAGTTGGGGGTGCTGGAGGCGGTGAAGAAGTAGCTTTAGGAATTACGAACAGACTCGAAACAACTATAGTCTACCAACTAAGGACTCTGGACTACTGACTAAAAAACTAAGCAAGTGAATACATTCGAACCAGGTGATTTTTATGTCTTGCGTACCCCATTGCTGGAGCGCAGCTATTTGGAGCTTCCGGTGGGAGTTGCCCAAGGCACAGGGCAGGTACGCCAACACCTACAAGCCGTCTATGCCTTGCCAGCCTTGCAACAAGCCTTGTACATTGCCTCCCCTGATTTGTTTGCTCAGTTAGATCGTTGGCACACTTTGGCAGCACTCCCTGCACCCAATAAAAAGCAGCGCAAAGATTTGCAAAACCTGGAGCAAAAGCTGTGGATGTTTTTGGCGAGGGCGGCTTATCGTTGTACCCCCTTTGGTACATTTGCTGCGGTTACCGTGGGCGAGTTTCGTTTGCAAAGACACAGCAGCCTGGCGCTGGATAAGCTTGGCAACATGCGTACCTCGTCGCGGTTGGACATGGTGTATTTGCTTAGGCTCAGAGCCGCCCTGGAAGCCGAACCAAAAATAAGGGAGCAGTTGCGTTACTTTCCTAACAACACCCTGTATCGCAATGGCGACGATATGCTGTGTTCTTTCTTTGATGAGCAAACCTTGCAACACGTTGCCTCGTCGAAGGAATACCATGAGGTAGCCTGGGAGCTGTTTACTGCCTGCGGGCAAGCGGGTGGTATGCGTATAGGCGAAATGATTGCCTACCTGATGACAGACCCCGAACTCACCGAAGCAGACTGCCGCGAGTTTGTCGAGTATTTGACCAGTCACCACTTGCTTATCTCTGAACTGTACCCCAGCTTGAATGGAGCCGAATACCTGGAGCAATTGCACACCAGCGTAGAGCAAGTACCTGCCGCCCACGAATACTTACCAATCATTGGGCACATTCGTAAGCAGTTGGCACTCATTGATGCCACGCCTGACCCTGCCCAAAGCCTGGGGTTGTATCAACAACTGGTAGACTACCTAAGCAGCCAGCCTTTTTATCAGACACAAGAGACAGGCACTACTGCCCACCCCAACGAAAAAACTGTGTCTAAAAAAGAACTTATCCAGGTAGATGCTTTTAGGGATGAAAACGGACTGGAACTGAGCAAAACTGTGCCCCGTCATCTGGTGCGACAAATAGAGACTTTGATAGACCACGTAGGCGAAACACCTCCTCCCAAAACAGACCTTACCTCCTTTGCCCAGGCTTTTTTTAAGCGTTACGAAAACGAAGCGGTGCCCTTGCTTACCGCCATGGATGAAGTAACGGGCTTGGGTTACCCTTATGGCAAACGGGTAGCAGCACTACCCACCTATTTGCAGGAGTTGGGGGTAGTGATTGGCGAAGGTGGGGCAATGCCACAAGCCGCTGATCCCAAGGCAGGGCAAACCTCGGCACTGGATGCGCTGCTGGAACAAAAATATGTAGAGGCTTTACAAATGGGCTTGGCTGAAATACATTTGAGCAAAGGCGAAGTACAAAGCCTGAAGGCAAGCCAGTTACCAACCAAAGAAAAACCAACGTCTTTACCTCCGGCGATGGTGGCGATGGGCAAATTGCTTTACCGGGCACCCGATGACCTGGAACACAACCCCAAACAAGGCACTCCCCGTAATTTTCGTTTTCAACTCTACCACGCCAGTGGTCCCGTGGTGGGCAACCTCTTAGGAAGGTTTTGTTATGGCAGCCCCTTGCTCCAGCAACAACTCAGTGCCACCATTGCTCAGGTAGAACCCGACAACGACCAGGTAGTTTATGCCGAAGTAGACCATTTGCCAGGGCAACGGGTGGGCAATGTGATCATCCGCCCCCGGTTGCGTGAGTACAGCATTGCCTTGGGTGGGGCAAACACGAATACGCCTCACCAAATACCCGTAGCCGATTTATGGTTGAGTACGCCTGACAGCAAACGTTTGGTATTGCACTCGCGTAAGCTAAACAAACAAGTAGTACCCCGGATGAGCAATGCCCATAACTACGCCCACAATGCCCACCCGCTCTATAAGTTTTTGTGCGATTTGCAATACCAACAAGAGTACCGCCAGTTGCCCCCGTTTTTTAGGGCGCAGCGCTGGCAGCAAAGGAGCTATTTGCCCCGTTTGGTTTACGATGACAGCTTGATTCTATCGCCAAGGCAATGGCGGGTGAGCTATAAGGTATTGGAAGCAGTACAGTTACAGAAAAAAGAAGATTTGCATGCCGTCAGTACCTGGACTCACAAAATAGAAAGGCTCAGACAACAATTGCGCTTGCCTCAAACGGTGCTTTTGGTAGAAGCAGACAATAAGCTCTACATTGATTTTGCCCACCCTTTGAGCATAGGAGTATTTTTGCAAAAGGTGTTTGACCGTAAAGAACTGGTATTAGAAGAAGTAATAGAACAAGACCTGCCCAGCCAGCCCTATAGCAATGAAATGATTTTTCCTATCATTAATACTACCCCACCAAGCCATAAGCAAGCCCCTGTGCTTGCTGCCCAAACCCTGCCTCAAAGTATACAAAAGAACTTTGCTTTTGGCAGCGAGTGGGTATACTTTAAAATTTACTTGGGTGCCTTGGGCAGTGATCGCCTGATCGCGGAAGACCTGCACCCGTTGAGCAAAGAGTTGAGAGATTCGGAGCACATTGACCAGTGGTTTTTTATTCGCTATACCGACCCGGACTACGGCACCCATTTGCGTTGGCGACTGCACATCAAACATTATCCCAAAGAATTTGGCGAGATAGTGCAAGCATTTTCGCAAAAGCTGCTAGAGTTAAAAAACCAGGGAAAGATTATCCACTATGTACCCGATACCTACCAACGTGAACTGAACCGTTATCTGCCTTATAATATGGCGCTAAGCGAAGAATGGTTTGCCCTAGACAGTGATTTTGTATGCCACGCCTTGGCTCTACTTGCCAATGACGAAGCCGCTAACGACACCCTCAAGTCTGCAATTGCCATAAAACGCATCAAAGCCCTGTTGCAGGCTTTTGACCTCCCTGAAGAAACCTGCCAACAAATCACCAGCCAAGGCAAAACAAACTTTAGCCGCGAATTTGGGTTGGATGTCCACCCCCAGGCACAACGCCTCAAAAAGGCGTTGGCAAAGCAAGCACTGCCCGAAGACTTCAACATGCAGCACCAGTGGGCATTTATCCAGCTTACTGACCAGGAAAAACCACTCGCCCAACAAATAAAAGCCAACCTGCAACAACACGGGGCAAGTGAGGCTCAACTCCGTTCGCTGCTTGGTAGCTACATCCACATGTTTAATAACCGCTTTTTTGCCAGTGGGCAAAGGCTGGAGGAGATGTGGGGGTATTGGAGGTTGGAATGATAAAATAAGCAGCTGATGCTTTGCTTCTGCCCTTTTCCTGTTGGTGTTGCAAGCTTGCCAAATTGTCCCTGAACCTTGCCAGGTTGTCAAGCTTACCTCGCCAGATTGTCCCTGAACCTTGCCAAATTAGCAAGCTTAGCTTGACAATTTGGCATCATAATGAGTCACTTATATAAGTCAACTAATGTGAATCTATAGTGTAGCTTAGATAGAGGATTTTTCTTTTTTATTTAAAGCATTTTTATTTAGTAGGTAGCTGCCTAACCCAGGACTTGCCTCTGTTTCGCCCACACAGGCGCAACACGCGCCAAAGAAAAACGGGTGGGGTAAGGATTATAGATCACAGGTTATACCCTATACACCGCCCGTATTTTGCGTAACTATTAAAACGGCAGATGTACGCCTGATGAAAACTTACAGAGCAAGCATCCATTCTCCTGTTTAGCCTGGCATTTTGGTCACAAAGTCGTTCTCCTGCCAGTTTTCAAAACGCATGCCTCCGTTGTCAAATTTGAGGGGAATCGTCTCTGGGTTACCATTGCGGTGCTTGGCAATGATGACCTCAGTATGTCCCTGAGTAGGCGCTCCGGAAGCATCTTCGGCAATGCCATAGTACTCATTACGGTAAAGAAAGAGAATCAAATCTGCGTCTTGTTCCAGGCTTCCACTTTCACGCAAGTCAGACATACGAGGGCGTTTGTCGGAACGTGACTCCAAAGCCCGGCTAAGCTGGGAAAGGGCAATCACGGGGATGTCCAGCTCTTTGGCAAGCTTTTTCAAACTAGCCGAAATGTAAGTTACCTCCTGTTCACGAGTACCAAACTTCATCCCACCAGTGGTAATTAGTTGCAGATAATCAATGAGTAGTAGTTTGATGTTATACATTTCCTTGAGACGGAAAGCCTTGGCTCTTAACTCCTGAATGCTAATCCCAGGAGTTTCATCAATGAATATCGGGTGACTGGCCAGTTGTCTTACCTGATCGTTCAAACGCTCCCAATCTGCCGCCTGTAAGCTTTGATTGGTCAAGTGCTGATAGCTGTAATTAGCCTCTGCACAAGCCAGCCGCAGGTACAACTTGACAGACTGCATCTCCAGGGAGAATATCCCAACTGCCTGTTGCACATCAACGGCAACGTTACGGGCAATGGTGCACATCAAACTGGTTTTACCCACCCCTGGGCGAGCAGCCAGTAGAATCAAGTCGCTTTTTTGCCAGCCAGAGGTGGCCATGTCCAAGCGGTGCAAACCACAGGGCAAGCCACTCATCCCGTGTGGGCTGTGTTGGTAGTTGTGCAACTCCTGCAACGTGTTCTCCTGCAAATCAGATAGTGAGTGGAAAGGCTTCCCACAGGTACCATTGACAGTTTTTTGGAGCTGATGCTGAGTATCACTCAACAAATCAAAAACATCGTGGGTGATGTCCTGCGCCGATTTTGAAAGTTGGTTGCCCAGCGCAATCATTTGCCGACGAATTTGCATCTCCTGTAAAATCCGGGCGTATTTGACCGTGTTGAGCGCCAACGACACCTCTCTGGATAAAAATATCAAATACTTGGCGCTTCCGATCATTTCCAGCTTGCTTGTGGCTCGCAACTGATGACTCAAAGTAATCAGATCGATGTTTTCGCCAGCGGCATACAATTCAAATATTGCCTCATAAATTACCTGATGCTCGGTTCGGTAAAATGATTCCACTTCTAAAATATCAATGACCTCTACCATCGTGACAGGCTCATTAATGAGGGTACCCAATAAGGTTTGTTCGGTAAATACATCATGGGGCATTTTCACCTCTTGTTTTTCCATTAAGCTATTTTGGGTCATTGGATGTGTTGTTTTTCTTGTTGGCTTCGTACTGCTGGGCGCGTTGTTTCAGTTTGTCCTCTTGTTCTTCTGATAGTGGTTCAAAAGCTGTTCGGGCTACTTGTGCTCCTGCTCCTTCTGAAGGGGTTTGGGAGGCTATTTTCTTCAGTTTAGTAGCATAGTCCCGGTTCAGCCCTTGGTCAAGAAAAGCATCAGCGGTTTGAAACTTGGGGATCGGAAAGGGGCTGGCTACGTGATATTTCAGGTAGTCCCGCAGTTGTTTTGTCATAAACGCTACCGAATAGCCATACTGCTCATATCTCTCAAAAAGCTTTTTATGAAGGCGTTCCCGCTCTTCCCGCAAGTCCAGATGGTCAAACTCCTTCAGGAGTTGGTCAATCAAGGGTTGCACTGTCTGCCCAAATTCGGCTCTTATTTCCTGCCGGGATGCCGAAGGTGGATCAAAGCCTGGACTGACACTTTCCGGTACTTCATTCAAGGCTTGAGTACCCGTATGATCCGCACCCCCTCCCGAAGAAGAAGAAGAAAGAGAAAAATGGTCGGGATGACTGTTTTCTTTTTGTTCTTTTTCTTTGGTTTCTTCTGTAGTATTATTCAGAGCGTTTTTTGTATTACCTGAAGGTTGCGACTCTTTAGAGCATTTTTGTGAACACTTTTTATTCGTTGGTAAAGCAGCCTGACCTGGGTCAGTGTCAAAGTCAGCCGCCAAATCCGCCAGTAAACAAGCTTCCTCCTCAGAGCAGACCACTTCTCCCTGAGCGGTGATTTTCATTGAACAGGTATGGTTTTCGTGCTCCGGGGCAAGTTGTTCCCGGCGAGCCGCAATTTGCTCAGAATGCATGGCTCTGAAGGTAATCAGCTCCTTGCTTTGTGGCAGGGCTTCCAGGCTTTGGTCGACCAACGCGTGATTGCGGAAATAGTAGGTTTTGTTGTTTTGCTTTCGGTCGATGTAGGCACAATAAAGCTTGCCTTGAAATTTGTCGCCTTCGGCCTGATTATAAGCTGTTTTAGAGGCATAGGTGATGCCAATGCGTTGCCAGGCACCTTTATACTCTTTAAAAGAAAAGTTTAAGGTTTCGACCCAGCTATCTCCTTTGCGGTATTCAGGATGACCGGAAGGCTGACTGAACTTATAAAACCCACGGGGTCGGCAGATAAAATAGTAGTCAAGTTGTTGCATCAGGATGGCAGCATTGATGCTTCCGGTTAAATCACGTAATTCTTTCACGTAAGGAATACACTGAGGAAAGAGTTTTAAGATTTTAGTCTTTTTCATAAGTAACAGCTGTTATCGCCTTTGTTTGAATAAAAAATGATTTCAGGCTGCTATCAAAGAATATTCTCAGAGACTTGCCACATTCTTTTGAGCAAATGGTAGATTTGAAGGATGCTATAGTAGTCTGGCGGGAAGTGATGAAATAAGGGGCGTAAAAAAAGTAATAAATGGTTGGTGAAATGGGCAGTCCAGAGGGGAAGGCTTATAGTAGCGGAAAGCTTCAAAATTGAATACCTTTCTATTTTGGGATATTCGCTGGTGTAATACTTACGTTTCGCCCAAATGGGAATCAGAAAATGAAACTTGTTCAAGTCCTAAATAGGCACTTGGGCTTATTTTTAAAAATTTCAGCAATTGCTGTTGTATTGGTTTTAATTCACTGATTTTAATGAATATTTGATTTTGTATAGGCATTATCACTAATGTGATATTCTTGAATGCCTCCAATATCATTTTGCTTGTTGGTTTAGCTGTTGCTCTGCCTGGATTACCCACATAGAGTCCTTTGATTTTCTGTTCTGTGTTTTCCAACTCTTGACGTACTTGATATTCAATAACACTTACAAATTTTAGTGCCAGTAGCAGTAATCGTATAAGAGCCTTTATTCGATGATCTTTTTTAAGATACACAGGCATCAATGATGTAATTTTATTAAGTAACTCATTGAATTTATGTTCGATACGGTATTCCTGACGATAACAGATTACAGCCTCTTTTGTTGATAAATAGGTCACAGGGGCATTTGTAGCATAAACACGCCAGCCTAATTTTAGCCGATGTGCTGCCAGTGCTTCTTCATTCACCTGAACTTCCAGAGAGAAGCTAAGTTCTTCTTTAACCCTCGCTGGGCGATCCCGGTACTTTTGTACTGGTCTCAAGCTAAGGTTTTCTTTTACTTCAACATCAATAAACTTTTGTAGCTTATATTTTTTTAAAAGTTGAGTAACGCTAACCTCTAGCTCAGCTTTGTTTTTCCATTTTTTCTTGCCCTGCTTAGGTTCTAAAAGGGTTTTCAGTTTTTGCTCTACTACTTCTTTGCGCTCATCCAACTTCTTATTAAGCTGATTGGAATAAGAGGGAGAGTATACTATAATCCTTCTCTCAGTCCACGTAATATCCAAATCTTCACAATAGATATCTTCCTGTTGCTCAAAAGCATGGGCTTTCAGAGGAGCTTTTTTATCATTTGTTTTGGCTTCACCAAAAACCGCTGTTAGTTTATCAGGTTTATTGCCCAAATAAGCAGATAGTTGCTCCTTGCTACATTGGGTTTCGCTGAGAGGGGTAAGGTAAAATTGCTCCTTGTTTTGGAGATATGCCCGATTTCCCGTGCTACTCAATTTTGCATCCCCTACAAACAACTGTTGCTTTTTAGGCATACTTTTTTCAAGTTTTTTTACTACATCCTGGTACAAATTGTCGTCTGCTTTATTACCTGACACAATCACAGAACTTAAGGGCATTGACAATGGATCAACAGTGGCAACCATTACCTTAAGTTGGGGCAAATCTGCCCGGTGTTGTTTCGAATAGCCCCGTTTAAAGTGCTCACCTTGATCACGAAAGCTCTGAACAATCAAGGCATCCAGGCGAACAACCTCTTTTGATGGCCTTAGATCATAAATATCCAACATCTCTTTATTATGATCAGCTTCAAACTTATCCCATTTAGATTCATCACTAAAACGCTCCATCAGGCTACCTAAACGATCATCTGTAAAATCCTTTTGAGTCAAATTTGCTGCGTTTAGGCTATGACGCAAAGTAAATAATCGTTCTCCTGCCCAAGATTCTACATGATTTAGTCTATGATCGCCAAGTGATAACACATAAGTTAAAAAAACAACGGCTAATTTGCCGCCATCAAGACCTGTCCAGTTTCCATGATCTGGAAAATAACGGTTCAGGTGCTGACTCAGGTTACTCTCTTCTAATTTTGCAACCAATAAGGGAATATCATCTACTCGTTCTGTGATCATACAGCGAGTTTAAGTATTTTCTTTTTTCCAACCTAGAAATCAGCGAAACGTAAGTAATAAGGGAAAATAAAGCTTTTCTTTGCTGAGTATTTGCTAGGGCAACTAACTGGGTAACCCGGACTTACCCCTGTTTCACTCATAGAGCCGCAACACGCGCCAAAGAAAAGCGAGTGGAGGGGAAGTAGTTTGTTTTATAGATCGCAAGCCATACCCTGCTCAAAACGCTTATTTTAGATTCTTGCTTTTTGAATGTAAATACGACAAGCAAACAAACAACAATCACCTACACGCGGGTGGTAGTGGTGTAACTTCTACTGCTGATGCTCATAAACGTGGAGGTTGCAAGTTGTTGGCCTGGCATTTCCCAACACTCCATTCAAGCCTTGAATGCTTGCCTAATCGGAACATTTCCTTAAAAAACAAAAAAGAGAAAGAGAAAAATAGCCAGGCTGTCCGTTTTCTTTTTGTTCTTTTTCTTTTGTAGTAGTCTTTTGGGTATTCTTATGTATTGTCTAAAGGGAACAACTCTTTTATGCATTCTTGTGGACGCTTTTTATCTGGTGGTAAAGTACAGTTTGGGTCAGTGCTAAAGGGGAGCAGGTTCCCTAAAGGCAAGTGCCTGATCAGTCGGTAAAAAACAGGTATAGTCTTCATCGCCCTATGGAGAGTAAGTTGTTCAGCAGGCAGGCCTGGCTTGCTTTGCCTGGGGAGCAGGAGGGATAAAGTAAGCTGAGTGCTATAGCTGTATTTCTCTCCTTGCTTGCTGGTATGGCAAGCTTGCCAATTTGTCCTGAACCTCGCCAAATTGTCATCGAACCTTGCCAAATTAGCATGCTTAGCTTGACAATTTGGATAAATCACCTAATGTAATCTATAGTCAGATAGACCTTTTTTCTTTTTTTAGAGTGTTTTTCTTTTAATAGGCAGCTACCCAAGCCAGGACTCACCTCTGTTTCGCTCATAGAGCCGCAACACGCGCCAAAGAAAAACAAGTGTAGGGAAGTAATCTGTTTTATAGATCGCAAGACATACCCTGCTAAAAACGCTTATTTTATATTCTTGCTTTTTGAATGTAAATACAACATACAATGCCTGATGACCCTTGTGCAACTTCTACTGCTCATAAACGTGGAGATCGCAAGTTGTTGACCTGGCATTTCCCGAAACCTTATTCAAGCTTTGAGTACTTGCCTGATCAGAATATTTCCTTAAAAAAGAAAAAAAGAGAAAGAGAAAAATGGTCAGACTGTCTGTTTTCTTTTTGTTCTTTTTCTTTTGTAGTAGTCTTTTGGGTATTCTTATGTATTGTCTAAAGGGAACGACTCTTTTATGCATTCTTGTGAACGCTTTTTATCCGCTGGTAAAATATAGTTTGGGCAAGTACCAAAGGCAGCAGATTCCGTAGGCATGTGCCAAGTTAGCCAGTAAACAAGCTTCTTTCTTCCTGAGCAGCGATTTGCATTGAACAGGTATGGTATTCATTCTCCGGGGCAGGTTGTTTTGCTCAGAATGCATGTCTCGGAAGGTAGCCCAGCTCCTTCATTGCTCTTTGGGGGTTTGGATAAAAATAAGCCAAGCACTGTACTTCTCTTCTTGCTGGTGTTGTAAGCTTGCCAATTTGTCAAGGTTCAGGGACGAATTGGCGACATTAATGCTACATCATTTCAATACATCACCTAATGCAATCTAGTAGTCAGATAGACCTTTTTTCTTTTTTTAGAGTGTTTTTCTTTTAGTAGGTAGCTACCCAAGCCAGGACTTACCCCTGTTTCGCCCATAGAGCCGCAACACGCACCAAAGAAAAACGAGTGTAGAATAGGTAGGCTTTTCTATAGATCGCAAGCCATACCTTGCTAAAAACGCTTATTTTACATTCTTGCTTTTTGAATGTTAAATACGACAAGCAAACAAACAACGATCACCCATACGCGGGTAGTGGTAGTAGTGGTTCAACATCTAATGCTCATAAACGTGGAGGTCGCAAGTTGTTGACCTGGCATTTTCCAACACTCCATTCAAGCCTTGAACACTTACCTAATCGGAATATTTCCTTAAAAAACAAAAAAAAGAGAAAGAGAAAAATGGCCAGGCTGTCTGTTTTCTTTTTGTTCTTTTTCTTTTGTAGTAGTCTTTTGGGTATTCTTATGTATTGTCTAAAGGGAACGACTCTTTTATGCATTCTTGTGGACGCTTTTTATCTGCTGGTAAAGTAGAGTTTGGGGCAGTGCTAAAGGGTAGCAGATTCCGTAAGGGCAGGTGGTCAAATTAGTCGGTAAAAAACAGGTATAGTCTTCGCCCTATGGGGAGCAAGTTGTTCAGCAGGCAGACCTGGCTTGCTTTGCCTCGGGAGCAGGAGGGATAAAATAAGCTGAGTGTTGTAGCTGTACTTCTCTTATTGCTTGCTGGTATGGCAAGCTTGCCAATTTGTCCTGAACCTCGCCAAATTGTCATCGAACCTTGCCAAATTAGCATGCTTAGCTTGACAAATTGGCGACATAATACTACATCACTTAATAATATCAACTAATGTAATCTATTAATAGCAGGTAGGAGTTTTTTAAGTGTTCTTCTTTAAATGGGTAGCTACCCAAGCCAGGACTTACCTCTGTTTCGTCCATAGAGCCGCAACACGCGCCAAAGAAAAACGAGTGTAGGAAGTATAGACTGTTTTATAGATCGCAAGCCAGACCCTACGCAAAACGCTTATTTATTGCTCTTTGAATATTAAATACAACATACAATGCCTGATGACCCTTGTGCAACTTCTACTGCTCATAAACGTGGAGATCGCAAGTTGTTGACCTGGCATTTCCCGAAACCTTATTCAAGCTTTGAGTACTTGCCTGATCAGAATATTTCCTTAAAAAAGAAAAAAAGAGAAAGAGAAAAATGGTAAAGATGACTGCTTTCTTTTTGTTCTTTTTCTTTTGTAGTAGTCTTTTGGGTATTCTTATGTATTGTCTAAAGGGAACGACTCTTTTATGCATTCTTGTGGACGCTTTTTATCCGCTGGTAAAATATAGTTTGGGCAAGTACCAAAGGCAGCAGATTCCGTAGGCATGTGCCAAGTTAGCCAGTAAACAAGCTTCTTCCTGAGTAGCGATTTGCATTGAACAGGTATGGTATTTATTCTCCGGGGCAGGTTGTTTTGCTCAGAATGCATGTCTCGGAAGGTAGCCCAACTCCTTCATTGCTCTTTGGGGGTTTGGATAAAAATAAGCCAAGCACTATACTTTTTTTCTTGCTGGTGTTGTAAGCTTGCCAATTTGTCAAGGTTCAGGGACGAATTGGCGACATTAATGCTACATCATTTCAATAAATCACCTAATGCAATCTATAGTCAGATAGACCTTTTTTCTTTTTTTAGAGTGTTTTTCTTTTAGTAGGTGGCTACCCAAGCCAGGACTCATTCCTGTTTCGCCCATAGAGCCGCAACACGCGTCAAAGAAAAACGAGTAGAGTAAAGGTAGCATGTTTTATAGATCGCAAGCCATACCTGCTAAAAACGCTTATTTTACATTTTTGCTTTTTGAATGTTAAATACGACAAGCAAACAAACAACGATCACCCATACGCGGATGGTGGTAGTAGAGATTCAACATCTGATGCTCATAAACGTGGAGATCGCAACTTACTTGGCCTGGCATTTTCCAACACTCTATTCAAGCCTTGAGTACTTGCCTAATCGGAATATTTCCTTAAAAAGTAAAAAAAAGAGAAAGAGAAAAATGGTAAAGATGACTGCTTTCTTTTTCTTTTTTTCTTTTGTAGTAGTCTTTTGGGTATTCTTATGTATTGTCTAAAGGGAACGACTCTTTTATGCATTCTTGTGGACGCTTTTTATCTGGTAGTAAAGTACAGTTTGGGTCAGTGCTAAAGGGGAGCAGGTTCCCTAAAGGCAAGTGCCTAATCAGTCGGTAAAAAACAGGTATAGTCTTCGCCCTATAGGGGGCAAGTTGTTCAGCAGGCAGACCTGGCTTGCTTTGCCTGGGGAGCAGGAGGGATAAAATAAGCTGAGTGCTATAGCTGTATTTCTCTCCTTGCTGGTATGGCAAGCATGCCAAATTGTCATCGAACCTTGCCAAATGAGCATGCTTAGCTTGACAATTTGGCATCATAATGAGTCACTTATATAAGTCAACTAATGCAATCTATAGCAGATAGGAGTTTTTTAAAAAATGTCTGTCTTTAATGGGTAGCTACCCAAGCCAGGACTTACCCCTGTTACGCCCATAGAGCCGCAACACGCGTCAAAGAAAAACGAGTGTAGAAAGGGTAGCATGTTTTATAGATCGCAAGCCATACCCTGCTAAAAACACTTATTTTATATTCTGGCTTTTTGAATGTTAAATACGACAAGCAAACAAACAACGATCACCCATGCGCGGGTGGTGGTAGTAGTGGTTCAACATCTAATGCTCATAAACGTGGAGGTCGCAACTTGCTTGACTTGGCATTTCCCAACACTCCATTCAAGCCTTGAGTACTTGCCTAATCGGAATATTTCCTTAAAAAGAAAAAAAAAGAGAAAGAGAAAAATAGCCAGGCTGTCCGTTTTCTTTTTTTTCTTTTTCTTTTGTTGTAGTCTTTTGGGTATTCTTATGTATTGTCTAAAGGGAACGACTCTTTTATGTATTCTTGTGAACGCTTTTTATCTGCTGGTAAAGTAGAGTTTGGGGCAGTGCTAAAGGGTAGCAGATTCTGTAAGGGTAAGTGCCTAATCAGTCGGTAAATACGTTTTCTTCCTGAGCGGTGATTTGCATTAAGCTAGGTACAATCTTCGTTGTAATCGGTAATTAAAAAACACTTTTAGGGGTAGTATGATCATTTATTTTATGCTTTCTATCAATAGCTATGCAAGGTTGTTTAAGTATAAAAAATGAAAGAATTATATCGTCCTCCAGGAATATTTGAACGACTTTACCTCGAATTGAAAAACAACTATGCTCAACGAGCTTTTATTTGCAAAAAAATGTAGGAGTACTGATAAATAGGTAATTTTTGAAAGAGTGATAGTTACCCTGTTAGATTCAGAGTATGAATCAACAATGAAAACTCCAGGCAAAGTTTGAAAAAAAGCGAGTAATCACGATATTGAAAACTGGTACATACTTTAATTAGCTTCATAGAAATGAAAACAGTTTCTTCACAATCTTACTTGCATACCCCGCCTGCTTCAGTCATAGCCCCGCCTGTAAAAACTGCTATTGATGAGCTACCCATTGAACAACTTTCCTGGGAAGATTTTGAAAAATTGTGCTTGAGAATAGTACAAATTGAGTACTCACTGGATGACTGTGAAATTTTTGGCACTAAAGGGCAAAGGCAGGAAGGCATAGATATTTATGCCCTAAAAGACAATTCCAGATATGCCACTTATCAGAGTAAGCGATACCAACAAATCAAAGATAGTGATTTGGACAAGATTGTTGATAAATTCAAAAAAGGCAAATTGTATAGCAAAAGTGATGAATTTGTACTCTGTACCACTGCGTCAATGAATACTACCCAACTACAGGATAAGTTCAATGCTCTGAAAAGTGACTTAAACAAAAGTAACATACAATTTATAAAGTGGGACAAGGTACAATTATGCCGAATTCTCAAAGACCACCCTCAAATTGTGTATGATTTTTTTGGTGAGGCATGGGTCACACAGTTTAATGGCGCGATTCATTTAGAACACATAATTACCACAGGCAAGAAACTGGATGCAGCTCAGGTAGCAAAATTTAGAAAAGAACTATACAAATTATACAAAACTGTTTTCCAGCAACATGACCCAGGTCTTCCTGCTCAGCAAATCAAAAAACTAGATGCCTTATTAGAAGAAAGGTTTATTATACCTGATGTAAACATTGAAAAAACCAGAACCAGTTTTGTGGTTGGTTCTAATAAAACAGAAAGAAATTATAGTTTAATACAACAATCAGGGCGCATTGAAAGATATGAAGTAGATAATGAATCGTCTCTTCACCAGAAAGATGTAGGTGGCTTGACTTATCAAAACATCACAACTCGTACCAGCATAGATGCTGTACTGCCAAATTACCAAAAAAGCATCATTTTGGGCGATCCTGGTTCTGGTAAAAGTACCTTGCTTCGTTTCTTGGTCTTAGATATTTTGTCTAATACTCCCCAATTACTTGAAATAGCCCAACAATGGGGAAGAATGCTGCCCGTTTGGTTACCCTTTGCTTATATTACCAAGCATATCACCAGTAGCGAAAACTTAAGCTTACCCACCCTTGTGAAAATGTGGCTTAAAAGCTTAGGTAAAGAAAGTTTATTTAATATCGTAAACCGAGCACTGGAAGATAATCGCCTTTTATTGGTAATTGATGGAGTAGATGAATGGAGTAACACTTCAGCAGCTAGTCAATCCATTGCCAAAATTGAAATCCAAGCCAGCCTAACCAATGCCCATGTCTTATACTCCAGCCGTCCATATGGGTACAAGTTACTTAAAGATTCTTTTCGCTCAGTAAAAGAAATATTGCTGGCTCCTTTTTCAGAACAACAACAGTACGCCTTTAGCCTGTATTGGTATACCAAGTGGACAGAATCGCTAGGCGAAAAAGATGTAAGCCTAGCCAATAAAAACGCGGAGCAATTTATTAAGGAACTCAAGAAATCTAGTGACTTCAAGGCATTAGCTGAAAACCCTTTGTTGCTCAGCATACTGATTACTCAGAAATTTAAAGATGCTGTGTTACCCAGAAACAAATACAAAGCCTTGGCTAACATTACCGAATATTTGATTAGTACACACCCTGTCAAGAGAAAAGAACCAGCAGACATTATTATACACAACAAGTGGGACTTTGAATTGAATGATATTTTTCTGGAGCTGGCCATTCACATCCAAAAAAACAGTTTCGAAGGAGTCATTCTAAAGGAAGATGCTCAACGGGTAATTAGGGAGTTTTTGGTAGGCTATATGAACTATGAAGTTCCTAAAGCCAAAAAAATCAGCAAAGAATTGATTGATATTGGAGCCAATGAAATTGGAATTATCATTGAAAAGTCTACCGAGGAAATTGCATTTATGCACCGCCAGTTCCAAGAATTTTTGGCAGCTAAAAGTTTGCGTGAATCTGAAACGGAAGAAGCCATGCAGGTTTTAAAAGAATTTGCCCATAAACCTGCTTGGCACCAAGTACTTAATAGCTTTTTTGGACTGATTCCCTACAAAAAAGGTTGCGAGTTTAATAGATTTTGGGATTGTGTAAAAGCTCCTGAAAATACCAACGTTGCAACCTCTCTCTATGCTAAGTTTGTTCGCTACGAGCTTGCCCTCAATCTAAATAATGCCCCGGCGAAATTAGCAATGGATAACTTTACGCAAATCAAGCAAGAGTTTGAATATGAAACGAATGAAAGCATAAAAGGAATTTTATGGAATATTATACTGGAAACTGTTCATCACCATAAAATTAAAGATGAGGTGTTGACATATTTGTTCAATTACTTTCCTAATTATTACCGTTATGATGATTACAGAATTAGTGATTTAAGAGGCTTTAGTTTGGAAGAGTTAACCATTAGGCAAAAAGATTTTTTGCTAAAATCATTAATCAATGGCAATGAATACCAGAAACTTGCTGCATCATATACTATTCAAAAGTTTATCAAAGATGAGTGGTTATATGCTCAAATTACGAACTTGTTGGATACTTGTTTTAATCCTGAAATTCTCGCTTACGCCTTACATACAATTATTACAGATGGAGTAGAAGAAAATATACAAAAATTATATGTACAAAAGTTTGCAAGTAGCAGACACCCCATTGTTTACCTATTTTGGATGAAATTAAAAGTATTCCTGAAAATACAATCACCAGAAGAATTACTAAATCTTGTAGACAAATATAGTGGGAGTGATACTCTTGATAACATATTTTTATTTGTATTGATGGACGGTTGGGGCAACGATAAAGAATTATTAGAAATCTGTTTAACATCTGTTGATGCTAGTGTTGATTACACAGACAAAGTATTAGGCAAAGAAGCTGCCTGGAAAATTCTTTTTCATTGTTACAATAACTCACCAAAAGTAGTAGATCGAATAGTCACAGAACTTCAAAAAGAAGATGTTAGAAAGACTTTTTATGGTCATGAAACAAATTGGGCTCCACAATTAATGCATTACTTTCAAGGAAATGTCAAGTTAATACCTAGCATTGATGCTTATCTGGATGAAAAGAAGGATTACTATGTATTCCCTAAAATCTACCTATGTTTAATATCAAAAAATGTTAAAGCAAAAAAGTTTTTGATGAAGAATATTGAAGAGCACGGTCATAGCGACTGGTATGTGAATGCTCTTTTGATGGGGTGGAAGGATGATGAGGAAGTTATGCATTTTTTGAAGAATTATTTTTTAACCCTTAATAGTAGTAATGCTGACGCGGCTGGTTTTATAAGTCAAGTGTACAGTGATGCACCAAAAGAAGGCATAAATATTTTAGAAACCATTATTTTTGATCGCAATATATCTAAAAGAGCAAAAGCAGTTAAACCTTTCATTGAATTGGATAAAGAATATTTTCAAGAATATATACTCGATAGGTTTGTACTGGAAGAATTAACCCTTCTGCCAAAGGATTTGTTTGCGATACAAGATTATAATGATGTAATACACATTCTTACTAAGAATTTTACAAAAAATAAAAATGTCAAGGAGTTTATCTTTTCAAAGCTAACTAATGAGGCCTATAGGCAAAGTCTACTTATCGAATTCTTTGATCATCAACTACCTGATTCAGATAAACGATTCTCTGATTCTTTACCACTAAAAGCAAATCTAAGACTGCAACTAATTGAGAAAATATCAGAAAGTACTCCCGTAGAAAAAAAGGTACTGGAACAATTAAGTCTTTATGCAAAAGAGGGAGATTATAATTTAAGAACTACTATTGCTATTAATTATTTCAAGGCATTGAAATACCTTGATGAAGGCAAAGTTTTGACAATTTGTAAGGATAGCATTTTTCATAGAGGCAGCTTGAATAGTGAAGGACAAAGACGGATAGCTTTTTGTGGTTATTTGATCTCCCAGAAATTAGACATTTACTTCCAATTACAAGAAAAAGGCACAAATTTTAAAACAACTCCTAAATTATTTGGGGGTCTTGATATTGATAATCAATCACTGATCATCACTTCACTATTGATTGAGAATTTTGATTATGTCATGAATGTTATAAATAATGATATAACAAAGCTATTAGACGACAACCCATTAGATAATGACGTTGAGGATTTTTGGAAGCAGTTGGCAATAAACTCAGGCAAATTATCTCCTTCTTATCCTTACATCATAGATTACATCAATGATAATCAAGAAACTATCACTGATATAGAAATAATCGATTTTCTCAACAGAACTGCACCTAAAAGCAAAGTTTTACGAAAAATAGCATTGAGATTGATAGATTCACATCATCGGGACAAAAGGGTTTATGCAGCCAACGTGTTGGGCAAAAACTTCATCAATGATCCAATTGTTAAAGAGAAAATGCATCAAGTAGATTTGGGATATAAGCTAAATAAAGGAAAATTGGTAGCACTCTGTATAGGCTGGCCTGAGGCTGATATTCTGAAGGAGACTTATGAAAAAATTAAACCCAAACAAAGGCATAATGATGATGATGTAGAATTTCATATTAAGTTTCTATTTAGCCAGGCAGATAGAGTGGTAGGTTTTTTTGATAGAGTTTTAGAAAACTACAGTGAGGCTAAATATCATTATAAATATTTTGCAGAACCAATGAAAAGGAGAATACAAGAAGATACTCAACTCCAACAGGTTATCAAAAAAAAATTACTTAAGACAACTTCCGCTTCAGCAAAAGTATCCTACCTGGCGTTGCTTAATTATGCTAATTATCATGATGAAGAAATTAATAACTGGAAAGAAGAACAAATGAAAAGCCAAGAAAACCAAGCAGCTTATGGATACAATATTGTGACTAATGAGTTAATACCTTTTTCAGATTTGTTGTATGATATTTCATTCTAATGTGTTGTTTGGCAGGTAACTTTTTTTCTTATGAACAAAGATAATATCAAGCAAAGGTTTCTACAACAGATGAGTTCTGGTGATAGAGCCATAATTGAGGAAGCGTTGAATTTGGTTAAAAAGGCTCCTTTTCTAAAAAAATATTTAAATGGCTACTCGATTTTATATCAATGGAATTTCGAGAAAAAAATAAATGTTTTGAATTCTCAGCACATTAAAGAGTTATACACAACTGATACGCTTGGTTTAAGTAGCAAAGGGGTAGAATATTTGCCACCTGAGGTTGGGCAGTTGCAACAAATGAAGTACATTGGTTTAGATGGTAATAACCTTACAACATTACCAACAGAATTTAAGCTACTGCAAAATGTAATTAACCTACATTTGGATCATAATCCTTTTTCAACGTTTCCAGATGAAATCTTCTCTCTAGCGAGTTTACAGGACTTAGCTCTAGGCGACACAGGACTTAGTTCCTTGCCTTCTGGTATTGGGAGGTTAAGAAGGCTACAAAAGCTGGATTTGAGAAACAATCAGCTGGCTTATTTGCCAACAAAAATCACTCACTTAAAAAATCTTAGACACCTAAATTTATCAGGCAATCAGTTCACTACCTTGCCAAAGGAGGTAAATAGCTTGAAAGAGCTGGTATATTTGAATATCTCTGACAATCCAATCACAACTTTATCATTAAATCCATCATCTTTACAGAATTTACGAAGCTTGTCTTTGGGTAATAATAACTTAACTGAGCTACCTCCTGAAATTTTTGAATTGAAGAACCTGGAAGTTTTATGGTTAAGCAAAAATCAAATAAAAAACCTGCCCCCTGAAATCAAAAAACTTAAACATTTAGAAGAACTTTACTTGTACAGTAATCAGTTATCGGCATTACCTCCCGAAATAGGTGAGCTGAAAGAATTATTTATGTTAGGGCTAGATAAGAATCAATTAAGCGATTTACCTCCCGAAATAGGCCAGCTAAAAAATCTACAGGGTTTATATGTCCCCAAAAATAAATTAGCCCTGTTACCTAACGAAATAGTGAATTTGAAAGATTTAAGAGAGTTAAGATTATCTGACAATCAACTGACTTATTTGCCAGAAGAGAAATGGAAAACAAAGCATTTAAAAGTATTATACTTAGACTCTAATCAACTCAAAACATTGCCCATTGGGATTTGTTCATTAAAAAACCTGGAAACTCTAAATTTAAGCTTCAATGAGCTTGAGGAACTCCCCTCTGAGGTTAGCAACCTTAAAAGCTTGAGGTGGTTAGATTTAGAAGGTAATCTATCCATAGCTGAAAAGAAGATTGGAGGGTTGAGTAGATGTATCATTTCCTACTAAAAGTTCAGCAATAATGAACATCAAAAATCCTCGCAACATTAACCAAAAGTTTATCAAACAGGAGTTTTGAAAAAATGACCTTTTTTTTCATGTGTCATAAACACAAACTAATCGATTTTTTCGCAATACTAAATGTAATGCACTGAAAGTGCCTGGTTTTGCACTCAATAACTACTGAGGTGAATAAAAGGTTGTCAATTACCCCACTCTTTCTCCTCGTTTCCCTACGATTACCCATCACTATTGTTTATACTTGCATTACACAATTACAAATAAAAAAGCCCCGCCAAAGTGCCTTTTAGTTTGGAGACCGAAAGCACTCAAACGGGGTAACTATATTAAATCATATTTATATGCAAAACTCAACAATTTCCACAAGAAACCCAAACCAGATGTTGGGTTTGTGGGTAGAGGATGTCACTTATCCGGCATTGGGTGTAGGGCAGGTACAAAGTTATGATGCCCACCGCCATTCGTGTATAGTAGAGCGTTGGCAAAATCCTGTCATCAATCACCTGAGTTTTAACGGGATACTCTACCCTTACCACCGTTTGCAACACGCCAGGTACCATTATGTGGGGCGGCATGGCAACACGCTTTATTATGTGCACCACGGTACCGTCTGGCGCATGGACTTTGAGCCCACTCCGGGTATTTGGTCAGTGGCAGATTTTGCCGGGGCGGGTACTTCTTTTTATGAGCGAAGGGCTTATACAGAAGCCATGCACCTGGAAGGCGGGGGCGACGAACTCACCCACGACGAAGCTGAAATGCTGATTAGTTACTGGCAATACAGCGGCGAACTGGAGGGCTTGATTCCTTACCTGATTCCTTGTGAACACCATGAACGCAGCAGTCTAGGGCAGTACCTGAGTGAGCTCAGGCAAACGTATGCCATGGTGGTGGCATAGGATGCTGTTACCCCTCCCCAACGAATCATTGTTGGGGAGTTTTTTTAACCACAACTCCTTACTTATCTAAAACTTCCATGAAAACAAGCGAACAAACAACTTCAAAGAACTTCACCACAGTAAAAGAACTGAACCCCGCCCGCCTCCCGGCGTTTGAAGGCTTCTTTTACCCTGCCAGCATCTGGCTGGACAAACACCTCAACCCAGTGGCAAAAAACCTGCTTGTGGAAATTTCTTTATTGGAACAATTGCCCCTTGGTTGCATTGCCTCCAACGAGCACTTTACTACCACGCTCAACATTGGCAAGCGGTCAGTAGAGCGCTACATTGCCGAGTTGATCAAAGATGAATACTTGCTACTGCAAAGTTTTGATGGACACCACCGAAAACTGAGAGTAAACTTTGACCGACTGGAACCTCGCCAAATTGGCGACCCACGCCAGGCTGGCGAGGTGCACCGCCAAAATGGCGAGGTTCAACGACAATCTGGCGACCTTACCTCGCCAAAATGGCGACATAATGAGTCATTGAATGAAATCAATACTAATCTATCAACTATAGAAGATCAAGGAGATAGAGATTCAGATGTAAAGCTTTTAAAAGAAAAAACGGAATCATCCAAGGAAGAAAAGCCATCAAAAACAAGTGCTCAGTCGGTCAAAAAAAACAAGCCTAAAACGGCGGCACCTAAAGAAATAAAGTTGCCCTTCGCTTCGGATACTTTAAGCAGGCATGGAGCGATTGGCTGAGGTACCGCACGGAGATCAGAAAGCCCTACAAATCGGTGCTCAGTGTGCAACGCATTTTGGACAAGTTGGCGGGGTTTGAAGAAGCTTTTGCCCTGGAACTTATCGGGAAGTCGATTGCCAATGGCTGGCAGGGTTTGGTCTTTGCCAAAACGGGCGAACAGTATCAGGAGTGGCTGGCTGCCAAACGTAAAAAAACGCAGGGCACAGGCACCCGCGCCCAACCTCAGCCCGATTTGATGAATGTTACCCGCCAGACCACCAGTATCTGCCACCAGTTGTCAGCACTTGAAGCGCAACAGGCCAACTTCAAAGATTACCCGGCACATACCCTGGCGATGCTTCATGGGCAACTGCAAAGCTTGTGGCGCAAAGCCCGGCAACTACAAATGTTTGGCAGCGAGATTTATAGAATCACTGCGCTGGGCAACGAAGTAAAACAACTGATCAATCAACACAAATCAAACTAAAAACTAATGAAAGACTTAATGAACGAGATCACGCTTTACTTACAAAGCGACCAGGTATTTCCGGTAGACTTTGAGGCATTTTGGCAATGGTGTGGGTATTCTACCAAACAAAAAGCCGAACAAATGTTGCAGAAAAACTTCACTCAGGGGATAGATTTCAACTTTAACCGCGAAGTTAAAGTTCAAAAGGAAGGTAAAAGGCAAGTAACCCGCAAGATCAAAACCTATCAATTGACGATTGACTGCGCCAAGTCTTTTGCCATGCTTGCCCAAACCGAAAAGGGGCGCGAAGTTAGGTTGTATTTTTTGGAATGCGAAAAACGATTGAAGGCGCTTACCAAAGGCAAGAACAAACTTCAAATCCTCAAAGAAAGCGTGGAAACCCTGATTGACCACGAGGAACGGATCAGCGATTTGGAACAAGAAAGGGAAGAAGCCAAGGTCTACCTTGCGGCCATCAATAAAGCTCCTTCGCAAACCCTTTTTGTAGATACCCGCCGTGCCTTTGACCACCTCATCAAGTCTTATGCGATCGCCAAAGGAATACCACCCCAGGAGGTGTACGCTACTTTTTATCGTCAATTCTCTATAAGGTATCAGGTGCAACTGTACCACCTTGCCCAAAAAGCCGATAAAACACCCATCGCCTGGATAGAAAGCCGGGGCTATATCACCCAGGCGTATGACTTGGCGAGGGAGTTATTTGTGGAGTAAAGAAGGGGCTTTTGCCCCTTTTTTAGCGAATGAAATTTACCTACAACCTTGCCATCTACCAACCTGCCCCAAAAAACTACACTCCCATAAAACCCCTCTTTTTACTCTGTCCATTCCTTGCTTAATAGCTGCCCAAACCAAACAAGCAAAAAAACTGATGGCTTTAAGATACACAGGCGATTGCCACGTGGCAGGCAGTCGCGCCGAAATACTGGACTTGAAAAATGGGACCAACACCACAGGCAGCAATCCTGATGTGCGCACACTCGCACCGGGGCTGCTTACCACGGTGACCGATGCCACGGGTGGGGCAGTGCAACTCGCTGCGGTGAGCACTTCACAGTTTGCCGCGCTTGCTGCCCAGGAAGATGGGGATGCCCCCTGGAAACCGATTACATACAACATTGACACCGATACGGCCACGGCACTGAGCTAAACGAAACTGCATGGAAGAATACAAATATTTTGACATTCGGAACGCCGCAGGAGAGGTTGCCCATATTTTGCTCTACGACAAAATCGGCATTGATGACGAAGGCAAGGGTATCTCCGGGCAACGGTTTGCAAAAGAACTGTACTCGCTTGCCCGAAGGTACCGCCGCCTCAATGTACGCATCAACTCGCCCGGTGGTAAAATCACCGATGGCTTGTCTATTTGTGCCGCCATTCTCAACATCAACCAAACCACCCCTGGGGTGCGCATTGATACTTATGTAGACGGGCTTGCCCTCAGCATTGCGGGGCTGATTGCAGTGTGTGGCAAAAAAGTAGGCATGTGCAATTTTGCCAAATTGATGCTCCACAACCCTTTTATTGGGGGCAAAAACAGCACTGACCCCAACGAGGCAGGGCAACACGAAACCTTGATGCAGGTCAAAGAAATGTTGCTGACCCTGCTTGCTACCCGCACCGGACAAAAGGTGGATACGCTATCAGCCATGATGAATCAAACGACCTGGCTGAGTGCAGCTGAGGCAAAACGACAAGGCTTTGTGGATGAAGTATTTGAACATCCCAGAAAGAAAAGCATGGCTACATCGGTGGCTGCCGCCGAAAACGATGTGGCAAGCCTCTTTGATATTTTCAATCAATACCCCATAAAATTTTTACCTGAACCTACAAATACAAATCACCCTATGAGTTTAACATCTGAACAGGCAGAGCAACTTCGTAATGAGGTGCTGGGCTATAAAGGCGACCTGACCGCTGTCCTCAATGCCTGTGGGCTACCCACCGATGCCGGACGCGACGGTATTCTTGGCCATGTCGAAGGGCTTCGCAACGAGATCAAACGCCTTAAATCGCTTGACCTCAAAATTGAAAGCTACAAAACCAATGTCGAAAACCTGGAAAACGAAAAGAAAAGGTTACACGACGAGGTAGCCGAAATGAAAAAACACGAAGCCATTGCCTTGGTAGAGAATGCCATCAAAGAAGGTAAAATTGCTCCGGTAAAAAAGGAAAAATGGCTTAACCACGCCTATGACAACTATGACATGGTGCGCGATACGCTTGCCGATATGCCTACCCACCCCAACCTGGTGAACAAAATCAAGGCTATGGGTACCAGCAACGAAGCCGGGGCAAATGCTGGTTTTGAGGAGTTAAGCTTTAGCGAACTGTCCAACAAGTTTCCGGAAAACTGATGCTGATCAAAAACGAAAACCCGGTGCTTTACAAAGAGCTGTTCCGCAAGGAATACGGTACTGAGCCAGTGCTCTAAGTTATACTTAAACAAAAATGGTTTTGAGGATGGACTTTGACTAATTGTCTGAATACCAACATTAATCAACCGAAGCTACAGCTTTGCTGTGCTGAGCTCAGCTTCAGCTAATCCTATAAATCCTAAAATCACTTTAATCCTAGTATAGTTTTTTAGTCAGTAGTCGGGAGTCAGGAGCTTTATCAGACTTCCGATTATTTCAAAACACTTACACTAAATATTAAAAAAAATCATGGCAGGAGTTCATAAGGAAATCTGGACAGGGGAAGTAATTCGCAAGTTCAGAAAGGATACTTCATTTATGAATCGCATTCCAGATCGCAGCGATCTGGTCAATAACAAAGTGATTCACCTCACCGAATTGGGGGCTGACCCCAAGGTGCTCATCAATAACAGTACTTACCCCATTGCCACGGTAAACGATGTAGACTCGGATGTGGCTATTAGCCTGGACAAGTTTGACACCGAAAACACCTCGGTGTCGGACGATACCCTGTACGCCATTTCGATTGATAAAATGGGCGAAACCACCACCAAACACACCGAATCAATGCGCGAGGCAACGGGCGACAAAGCCATTCACGCTTTTGCCCCGGCAAGTAATACCGCGCGCACTCCGGTGATTGTTACCAGTGGCGAAGCCGTAAGCGAAGATGGGATTACCCGTAACCGTATGGTGCCTGGTGATGTGGCTCATCTCAAGCGACGCTGGGATGATAACAATGTACCCAAGCAAGGCAGGGAATTGATTCTTTCGCCTGCCCACATCCAGGATTTGATTACTACCCACGAAAGCTTTCGTGACCAATACGCAAATATTAGAGAAGGGCAACCCCTGCGTTTGTATGGCTTTATGATCGGCGAATACACCTCTTTGCCTTATTATGCCGCCACTGGCATCAAGAAAGCTTTTGGCAGCTTATACAACCCTGGCACCGACCGCATTGCCAGCGTGGGTTTTGTAAATTCTGAGATGTTTAAGGCACGCGACCGCGAAGTAAAAATGTACTGGCAGCGCTCTGAAAACAACCCTCGTTTGCGCCAACACGAAGTAGGCTTCCGCATGTACTATGTGGCGTTGCCCAAAGCTAACCGGGCAGTTGGAGCGATCGTGGGGTAAAAATCAATTGTTGTTGTCTACGGCTCATTGTTCCATTTTAAATGGTTTTATGGCTCTATGGTTTTATGGTTGGGCGAAGCCATTCTACTGCGCCTTGCGAACTATTTAACAATCTAACAATCCCAACAATTATTTTTTTAACAATCATAACAATTTAAACATGACACAAATCACTCAATACAACAAAGAAGAGCTTCGGGAAATATTACCCGAAGCCTTTCAGCGCTACCGTGACCAGCCTACCTTGCTGGTGCTCTCAGACACCAATATTTTTGCCGATGACCCTGGCGGACGAAGCCTGGCGGTCAAGCACTCGCATAAGTTCCACACCCGCATTTTTCGGTTTCAAAACCCCGAATATGCCGAAGGTCGCCAGGAACAAGCCTTTGGAGTGATAGAAGATGTAGAGGAAGAAGAAGCCACCCCTGGGGCAAAAAAAACTTCGGCGAAAGCCACTGCTAAAAAAGTAGCGGAAGATAATTTAGAAGATAAAGATGATATTTCGGCAAACCTCACAGAGCAGGTAAAAACAGAGGAAAAGGCAGCGGAGGCTAAAAAAGCGGCAACTACGGTACGCAAAAGTGGTACGGCTGGAGTGAAAGCGAAAAAGTAGAATTAGTCCAAAGTTGGGAGCCCTTATGAGGTGCCAGGGATTGGGTTTTTACACCTTGCTTTACAAGCAACTAACCAAGTGTATAAGACGTTGATTTTTAAGTATTTACAAGATCAGTGGATGAAAGACAGGAGTTTGGTCACTTTTGCAAATCTAATAATACTACATTACTAACTATGGTCTCCCGACTCCCGACTACTAACTACCAACTAAAAAAACTATGAACAACTTACCTGATGTTTCGATCAATTACCTGGATGGGCAACTCGGCGGGGCAGGCTTTAGTAACGACGGGGTAGCAGCCATGCTGCTTTCGGGCGTTGCCGTGCCCCTTTCCGGGGATGCAGGTTTTGATTTGGGGGCAGTCATTGGTCCCTTTTTCGGAATCAAAGATGTGCAGAAAAAAGGCATTACTGCCGAATATGACACCAGCAATTCGCTGAAAGTATACGCCCATTGTGTAGACTTTTACCGTCAGGCGGGTGAAGGAGCTGAACTGTATTTGATGCTTGCCCCCAAAACAGTAACGATGGCAGAAATGCTGGATACCGCTGGTAACTACGCCCCTGATTTGCTCAACCAACAACAAGGCAACATCAAACTATTGGGAGTGGGCAGGGTACCCGATGCGGCGTATAGCGCCAGCCCCAGCGAAGAGTTAGACCCTGATGTCCTGGCGGCTTTAGCAAATGCCCAACTACTTATCAACGCTCAACAGGTATTGCACCAACCTGTGCAGGTAATCCTGGAAGGGCGCGACTTTCAAGGCAATGCTTCGGCGGTGAGCAATTTACGCACTCAAACCGCCAACCGGGTATCGGTGTGTTTGGGCTGGCACGACGATACTTACGAAGGTAGTTGGTTGGGCTTGGTACTGGGCAAAGTAGCCGGGGTGCCTGTGCAACGCAATATAGGACGGGTAAAAGACGGCGACTTAGGCATTCAAAAGGCGTATATCGTCACGGCTACCACCCCCCACAAAACAGTAGAAGAGTATGGGCAGGGCAACCTGAACCTGCTGCACCAACGCGGCTACATTGTCCCCCGTGCTTTTGCCAACCGTGCCGGGTATTACCTCAACGGTGATCCGGTGGCCATTGCACTCACCACCGACTACAATAGCATTAGCCGAGGCAGGGTGGCAGATAAGGTGGCACGCATTGCCTACAACGTGTATGTGCAGGAACTCCTGGACGATTTTCAGTTGGAGCAAGGCAAATTGCCTGTGGCAAAGGTAAAGGCATTTGAACAAGACATTAAAAAAGCCCTGGACTTGCAAATGACCAACAACGGGGAAGTGTCTTCGGTCACGCCGCTGATTGACCCTGACCAGGATGTGATTGCCACTGCCGAGCTCAAGGTGAAAATTGACATTGAACCCGTGGGCATGGCGCAAAAAATCACCATTGACCTGGGGTTTGTGAATCCAAGTTAAAAAAGTATGGTTAGATGGTTGGGCAAAGCCATGCAATACAACACCACTACAATGAACAATTTAAAGATTTAAAAAATGGCGAATAACTCTTCACAACTTCCCTTTGAAATAGGCTGGGAAGATGTAACGATCACCCTGTTTGGACGAATTGTAGATGGCTTTCGCGGCTTTAAATACAAGGTATCAAAAAGCAAGGCAAACATCCACGGACGAGGCAAAGACCCGATTGCCCGTGCCAAGGGAAAGAAAGAATACGAGGGCAGTATCAAGCTGTTGTTTCGGGAAGTGATTGCCTTAGAAAAAGCCGCCATCCAGAACGGTGGAGCTGACCTGACCGACCTCGACCCTTTTGATATTACCTTGGTATACGCTGAGAACGGGCTGGTAGTCACTCATATTCTGAATAATGTAGAAGTAACTGAGTATGAACTTACCATGGAGCAAGGTGATGACTTTATGGAGATAGAGTTGCCTATTAGTATTGGGAAGATTAGCAGGCAGTAGCAGTGTTCAATTGTTGCGCTTCGCTTATTGTTAAATGGTTTTATGGTTGGGCGAAGCCACTCTGAGTCGCTTTGCGAACAATTGAACAATACCAGCAATTTTTAACAATCTTTTTTTAAAACATGACACAAATAAAAGAAAATACTGCTCCCGAATTTTTTACTCACGGAGAACAAAAGTACCGAAGCACTCCACCTTCCAAAGAAGAAGAAGCTCAGTGGAAGGCAACTTTTGGGGAGGTACTGGCTGCTGATGACGGCGAAGGACACAGACTTTGGTTGCGTCGTCCCGACTTACCCATTATGCGGGTGGCAATTGCCCAGTTTAAAAAAGGCAAAACCACCATTGATTTTGAAGATTTACTCTTTAAGAGCTGTTGGCTGGCGGGCAATGAAGCCTGGCTTGTGAACGAAGATTTGTATGAAGCTGCCCTGAATGAGTTTGAGCCCTGGGTAGAAATACCCGATGCCGAAACCCGTTTCCTGGCAGACGAAAACCTCTACGAACTTAAGGTCAAAGGCTTTGTGGGTAAGGTGGCAAAGCCTAGCCGCAGGCAACGCAAACAAGCCGAAAAACGCAACACCGCCAACAAACCTTTTGGCACTGAAATGCACTTGCTGGAAATGATTTGGCAGGAAGGCGACCTGAACGAGCTCCGCCAGGACGACTTTGCCTATATGGGCATACTTGCTGCAATTCAGGAACTTAAAACCCGGAAAATAGTTGAGCTGGTAAAAAAGTAGCCGAGTACCGCATCAAAGGCGAAAAAGTGGACATGGAGCAATGGGAAGCCATCCACGAGGGCTTTTTGCGGTACTATTTTTCATTGAGCAGCACCGAGATAGATTCGCTTTCAGACGACGAGTTTGCCCGTCAGATTGCCCTGTTGGAATACATTAGAGACGAAGAACGCAAACAAACCGCCGTGAATGTGAGTCAGTCGGGAGTCTATAGTCAGTAGAAGAGAGTTTTCAGTTACAGCCTCAAGTCCTTAGCCATTAGCTTCTCCGTGCGGCGGAGTGGAGCAAAGCTCTCATTAGCTTTAGCCCGTCGCAGATAGCTCACGCGTCTGTTTGTTCAAATGCTCAATCCTTAAGGAACCGAACGTAGTGCGATGGCTCACTGCTATATTCTGAGACCTTAAGTAACAGAAATTAATGAGTATGAAACACTTACTCTCATTATCGCAAATTTAATAATAGTATAATAAAAAACTCCCGACTACGGACTCCTAACTACCGACTAAATGACCTACGACTTAAACCAATTGTACCAAAGAGCCTTCGGGCGTTTTATCGTGTACCCAGGATTAACTAAGCCAGGCAAGCTGGTAGAAAGCTATACCCCTGCGGCGCTTTTGGGTAAGGGCAAAAAACAAAGCTTGTTGAGCACCCCTATTATGATGCCGCTGAAACTGGATGATTATGCTTTTCCTTTGGAGCCGCTCATTGAGGTAAGTACCTCTAAATCTATTGTGATCAACCAAATGGTGAACGCCGAAACCAATGTACTGGAGGATATGGGGCTGGACAATTTTAAACTCACCATTCGGGGCTTTTTGGTCAGCGAACAAGCGGGCAGCGCTCCGCTGGATGAGCTACGCAAGCTGATGAAACTCATCAGGAAACGCAGCAGCCTCAAGGTAAACAATGAACTACTTGGTGCCTTTGGCATTCGGGAGCTTGCCATCTTGTCGGCGCGCTTTGGCGACCCCGAAGGAGGCATTGAGTTTAAGCCCTATACGCTGGAATGTATTTCAGACGAAGCGGTGGAGTTGAGGCTCAATCAAGATAAAGCGGACGCGTTTACTGATACCAGCCCGCTTCCCGAAAATTCAAGGTAAACCATACAAACAACTTTTATTTATGAGACACGCTAGTCTCTTTAGTGGTTTAGGCGGCTTCGATTTAGCCGCCCAAAGAATGGGCTGGGTCAATGTTTTCACCGTCGAAAACAACCCCTTTTGCCAAGCCATTCTCCGCCATTACTGGCCAGACACTATTCACTATGAAGACATCAGACAAACCAACTTCCACCCCTACTATGGCAAAGTCGACATCATTACAGGGGGATTCCCCTGCCAGCCATTCAGTAACGCAGGAAAACGCAGAGGAATCAACGATGAGCGTTATCTCTGGCCAGAAATGCTCCGCGCTATACAAGAGATCAGACCCACTTGGGTGCTGGGTGAAAACGTTGCTGGAATCGCCACGATGGTACTCCAGCCGCGTGTGGCTCACCTGGAAAGCGGGGCCAATGCTGAGGGCGAAACAATACACCGAACAATGGAAGCCGAAGCCGTTATCCACCGAATATGTGAAGACTTCGAAGCACTCGGCTATAGCGTCCAACCGATGGTTATTCCGGCTTGTGCCATCGAAGCGCCCCACCGAAGAGACCGGGTCTGGTTTTTGGCCTACACCCACCGTAGTGCAGCGCGATCATCCCGAACGGGTGGCACGCCTCAAGGAAATGGGAGCCAAAACCATGACGAGCCGAATGGCAGGCGAGCTACGCCCCAACAGTATACTAGACTATGCCATGTTTCATTCGCTGCTGCCCACCCCCACTACCCAGGAACCAGGCAGCCTCTGTACCCTTACCCCCAACGGCAGACGGCAGAGCAAAGATGGCAAGAACAGCTACAGTTTGAACCTGGGCAGAATGGCAGCAATGAAACTGTTGCCTGTTGCCAACCTAAATGGCGATATACCTATCCTGCCCCAAGGCAAGACTACAGGTTCCGCCCCGATTGGCAAACTCAATCCCCGGTTTGTGGCGGAGATAATGGGTTTCCCGCCAATGTGGACGGAATTACCCTTCCTCGCCTCCGAAACGAATCGATCAAAGGCTACGGAAACGCGGTAGTGGTGCCACTGGTGGTGGAGATTTTTCGGGGGATTGAGGGGGTGAATGCTTTGTAGTGGGAACCTATCTAATATGGTTAATCGCTTATAAAACCTTCCTACAATTTTGTTTATGAGTTACTGAGGTATAAATATTAACTTTTGTTTTGGGCAACCTAAAAAACAAAAAGAGGTAATGAGCTCACTAAATTACTGGTAAACTCAAATGCATAAAAACAACGAAGCCAGACATTTGTCAATATCTGGCTTGAACGAATATTTGTAACTTTATACATCTCGTAAGTACTGCCTTTCTATTACTTCTTCAGGTTGATCTTCATCATCCATTCTATTTTCTAGCTCATATTTGTTTACTCTAGCGTATTTTGTATTGTCATATACAGGCTCAATGCCAGTAAGTTGTTCAATCTTTTCTAATGCATTTTTTAACCTTGGAGCATTTAGTTGGTATATTTCTGGTTGAGGCTTTGCCAGCAAGTTATAGGGTAGCCATATATCTGCATCAGTGATAATTCTTATCCCCTCGTAACTAAATTGTATAGTAAAAATACCCTTGGAGGTTTTATGCTCGCTTTCTTGGAAAACTTCTGAGCTCCCAATCAGGTATAGGTCTTTTATAGGTAGCAGATGATTTATGTTAGAGTGCTGCAACAATAGTTTTTTAATATCTATTATTTCAGGGGTAATTACTTTTATATTTTCTTCCGTTGTATCATGTTTCGTGGGTTGATTAAAATAGCTGATTTCTATGTCTGTTAGTGTGAATAGGTGCAATTCATGCAATGTATTCAGTATAATATCAAGTATACTTAACCTCTTGCTCTTTTCATTATCAGAAGCAGGATTGAAGTTTTTTATAACCCCCATGCCCGCTTCAAAAAAATCATAAAACCATTCGGCTACTCCATATTGTCCTTGTGTAATTCTTTTGATAATCATATGTATGGATAAATAATACCCGACTTTCCGCACCTGTGTAGCTAAAACCGAGTAATTTATTAAACCACTGTTTATGAGGCGTTTATTCAAGGAGGTAGTATTTCCTAACTTCTTGCCCCAGTAACCTAATGACCTTTGTATGCATCTCATTCATATTAAGAATGAGCATAGGTTGTTCTTGATTAACCCACAAGCAGTGAATGCCTCTAAAAAACTCGAAAATCCATTTCATTGTGGGTTTTTGAGTTTCTTTTTTAGTTTGATCCAGGACAAACTCCTTTTCCTGCTGCAGGTTTTTTCTTAGTTCTCTCTCCAAAGCTGCATACACCATCAGCGATAATGCCATAATCATGAGTATAGCTTCAAGTCTCTCTGACTTTTTTACAAAGAAGCTATCAGCAAGGAAAGCTTTATCTTTCAAAAACCTAAAACCTTTCTCGACATTAGATTGTCCTTTGTAAGCCAGTAACTTATGTCCGTTCCCCCACCTTTGTGCTGTATCATTGGAAGCAATCACAAACTTGCCCTGTTTTTGTCTTAGTTGTTCATAGTGTGTGAGTTTGGTTAGTGGACACCCTGTAATACGATACCCTATGGTCTGTTTTTGAGCTCCTTTGGGAGGTTTACCTGGTTTTTTAAACCCCTTGACTTGTTGAAAATTCAGGTCTTCTATTGACAAGTACTGGCACTTTTTTGAAAATTGTTCCCAGGCTTTTTCTGCATCCTGTTTACAGCTAAAAACCTTTTTGCAAAGCTTGATAAAGTCTTGGTGCTCTTCACTGCTTTTTTTTAGGTAACGTTTTTTCAAACTATGAACATCCCGCTTATAACCTGCCTCAGAAAAGACAACCATCCATTCTTGTCTTACACCTCCATAGCTGTTGCATACTTTCTGGTAGCGGTAGTTTTTCAATTTTTCTTCTGTGAAGAATTGCATATGCTCTGGCTGTACCTGTAGGAGTAATTCTTGAACAGCAGTAAGCTTGGAAGGAACACGGGTGATCCAATAATGCCGACCTGAGATTTTACCGATGGTTTCCTCAGTGTATAAGGCACTATCTGCCACCCAACATATAGGCTGACCATTATTCTGCAAACGTTCTACATAATCATCAATGGTTTGACGAAAGCTTGTTTGGTCACTTGTATTGCCATGCAAACCTTCCATAAGCAAAGGTATGCCTGATGAGTTTTCTACTACCAAGTTAAGCATTACCTGATTTAGGTCAGGGCGGTGATCCCGGCTGTAACCTTGGGTGATGTGCAGGCAAGAAACCTCTGCTTTGTTAAGTTCACTATTATATTGACCTTCCAACCCAAAACTGGTCGCATCCAAGTGGCGAAACTCTGAATCTACTTCTTCTGACAAACCCAGTATTTCATAACTCTGTGCAGCCAAATGGCTGAATAACTCACTTACACCAAAGGCATACAAATCATCCAAGCAACGACCAAGACGATCATCATTGAACATTTCTGCGCTTAGATTTTCTCCTAATAAGTGAGCAACAGGCTTATCAGAAAAAAAATGAGGACTCAGGTATAAGCGACGCTCGGCAAAACCTAAACCATTTAAAATCAAGGCTTTGACGCAAGTACCTGTGCTTACTTGATGAAGCCCATTGGTGTTAGGTAAAAGCTCATCTATCTTGGAGCTCAAGTTTAAACGATCACACATGCCACTTACCAACCCTAAGTGGTCAAGGTTTTTACTTATGGGAAATGATTGCATACCAAAAAGTAAAACTTTTGGTCGGCATAAAAAAATAATGCTTTTGCAATCAAGTGATTACACTAATTATTTGTTTTCCCGAACATATGTGCGGAAAGTCGGATAATACCATTATTTCTCTAAAAAACTAATGAGTACTCTTCACTTAACACTTCTCCGTCAGGTGCCTCTAAATGATAGTCAATGGTGTAAAAAATACCCTTTTCTTTAAATTTAGATGTAATTAGGTCAAGTAAGCTATCAAGTTCTTGCTTAGTTTTGGTGTAACTTGCTGTCATTAAAAACTGAGTGACTTCGTTTGGTTGAATGTCTTTAGCTTCGCTTGGTTCAAAACATACACCTATATCTGTTCCTTCATAATCTATTACATTCTCGTTCTCAATAAGCTTTAGATCATTGATGTTGAGTGTTGCTTTTATAATGCTAATTAATTGTTGAATGCTTGCATTAAGTATTCCTCCTGTAATTATTGTAATCGGTAACCAAGAGGTAACAACTTTCGGTAATTAAGAGGTAACAACTATTCACATAAAAAAATACGCATAAGAGCCTAATTAACAGGTTTTTACATTCAAAAACCTGATTGTATTACCCCTAAAAAGTGTTACCTCTTAATTACGAAAAAGTGTTACTTTTTAATTACCGATCACATTATAAATCAGGAGTGTACGAAGTCTTATTAATCACTGATATACAGGTAGTTAATTACGTGTCAAGTACATGGATGTAGGGGTGAATCCTTGTGGTAGACCTTTCAAATAGCAAACATAAATGCATAAAATACCTTTTAAAGGAATAAATGCCCTTATTTGCACTCGTTTTAACTTGTAAAGTGTTTATTATCAAATAATTACAAAACTCTGTACACTTCTAATTATAAATTCGTTCATTGTTTATAGACAGAGCCGAATCCACAGATTCTTTTGATTAACTGATTTTAAGCCTGTAGCAGAACTACCACTTTTCCTCTTTTCAGAAAAACGGCATTACTGAAATGAGTATGCTATGGGTTTTCATTGAGGGTTAAATGTCTCAATTAATCAAATAAAAAATCATAATCCAGGTTTTCCTCGTATTCATCAACATCTGTCGATATTTCTACACCTAGCTTGTTTAGTATAAGTTTAACATTCTCTTGTAGCTCTCGCCAATCCAAATGATTAGTTTTAATTTTTGTATCCCATTCCAAAGTAAATATTTGTTTTACCTGTTGATGGAGGTTGTTCAAGTTTTGTATAAGGTCATCCAGCGCAGGGTATTTGATTTTAACAAATGCTATGGCATTGGAGGACAGGTAGCTTAAATGTTCTTCCAAATGGCTAAAGTAATCAACTTTATATGCTTTATTTTCGCCACTGTAATCATTGATCAGAATTAATAGGTTATGTATCAAGTGGTGATACATTAAATCAGCTATTAAGCTTTTAGTTTCTTCTTCTGATTTTTGATCATCTACATAAAAAATTAGGTTTTCAATATCTGTTGTTCCTGGTACCTTAAATACTTTTTTCATAAAAAATTAAATTATTGTCCTTTTATAAATGTATCACCAACTCCACCAGCTTTGAAGTTATCTGCGGGACTTGCCCTAAATAAAACCTTTTTGGGACCAATCTTATCTTTATATAACTTCCAATATTGTGTAGGAAAACCATCTAGAGAATGTTCCATCCCTGCTTTATTCCATACAAGAATAAATCTTTTTTTACCAACCTGTTTTATAAAAGAACCTTCTTTTCTCATAGGTTCCCAGCCTAGCTTTACTAGGTCATCAACAATATCGTCTAGTTTTTTAGTGGATAAGAATTTTCCAAGTGCTGGTATATCATCTAATTTATTGAGTAGCTGTACTCCCATCTTTGAAACTTGATGACTTTTTAATATTTTGAAGATGGCAGCTTCGTCCAAGCCTTTATTTTGCTGAATTTTATTGAATAACTCTTCTGCTGTTTTAAGTTTATCTGCATCACCTAGTTGCTTGGCTAAGTCATCCGATAGTTTGCGTACAAACTCCTCAAAACTTTTGACTCCTTCTAGTATATGGTAGTAGGCAGTTTTGCTAAAAGCACTCAGGTACTCCCAATCAAAGAAGGGGTTTGAATACATTCTTTGTGATAGTTTTAGCAAGTCCTGAGTAGCTTTCTTACGCAGAGAACTAATATCTGCCTTTGATAATTTAGTAATTTCATCACTACGGTTTTTAGCCGCTTTTTTAACCTTATCAAGTACATCATCCACTTTGGTTTTGGTAGCCGTGGCAATTACCTTCTTCAGGCTCTGAAACTTATTGATAATCGGCACCAACTTCTCAATCCTGGCGAGGTTTTTCACTATACCACCACCTGCGCTTACAATGGCAAGGGCTATTTCAAATACAATTTGCCCTAATACCTGCCCTCTAAAAAACCAGCGGTCATAAGGGTTAGGGGCATTCCATTTTTTTTCAAAGTCACCCAGTATTTTCCCAAACAGCTTTTGTACGTCATCCCAGGACATACTAAAGAGCTGCTTAAACATCGCATACAGTTCGCCCGTAAAGAGTTGATAAATGAGCTTTACCAAACCTGTAACGGTATCATACGCTCCTTTGAGTAGCCCATAGTTAAAACCTATCAAGAAGCCCGTAGAACCTTTACCAAATTCAATGGCAAGGTTGTGTATATCGCTGCGTTGGCTTAGTTTACCTGCTTTTTTCAAGTCATTGATATACTCAGTAGAAGGCAGCCTTACCGTATGGTCTTTCTTTATTCGGATGGTTTGGTATAAGTCACGGGCGGGTTTCATTGATGGGTCTAACAAATCACGCCACCAACTACCTCCTTCTCCAGTGTAATATACCCCAGGGTTGTCTTTGTTGAGGTTGGCAAAAGCTTCGGCAATGGTGCGTAAATCGTCGCCTACTTTGAGGTCATAAGTCGCTCCATATTCTTGTATGAGCAGCTTCTCCAGGGTTTCGCCCTTTTTTACCTCGTGCTTACGTTTGGTAAAAATGGCTTGGGGGTCGGGTATGTTTTGTTTGAGGTAACGCGCCTCTATCCATCCCGTTTGAGTTTTGCCGCTATCATCTACAATTTGTATCAATGCCCAACCTTCGTGTTCTTCATTACCATAGCCTATAATGGTTACTTTGGTGCCTTGGGGGTATACTTTGCTCGCAATGCCTTGCTTGAGTTGGTAGTCGTTGTCTTGAGTGTCAGGGGTACTATGAAGCCTGATGCCTTCTTTGGCGGTTACCAAGGCATCAAGCAATGCCACCGAACCTATATATTCGTTGTTGGGGTCAGCTTTGGGTTGCTGGCTCGGAAACACATACTCTATTACCCGTGTGCCCGCAGGGTTTTGAATGACAAAGTTAATCTTCTGTCGGTGTTCATCATCGGTGTATTGTGTCTTATTGAAATAGCTCACGTAGCGTGGGTCGCCTTCCTTGATTTTTTGTTGAATATGGGCATACACATCGCTCGTAGACAAAGGGTGAGTACCTGCACTAAATACGGGTTGTTCTCCGCTAAAATCAGCCGATACTCCAGTATAAATCAAGTACTCAAATTCGGTGTAATGGGTACGTTTGGGGTGAGGTATTTCAAAGGTGATGGGTTCGCCCCCACTGGTAGTTGTGCGCAAAGGAAAGTTTTCCGTAAAACGTGGGTCTTCGGCTTCTTTGCGTCTTTTGATCAAAATAAATATTTCTTTGGCATCAATGGGTTCGTCGCCTTTGTCTCCCTTGGTAAAGCGCGGTTTTTTGCCGCTAAAATCAGCCGTGATGCCCGTCTCCGTATCATAATACACCTTTGCTGTTTTCTCATTTTCCTTGCCTTCCTTACCTCCCTGGGGCATTTCTGGTACTCGGTGCCCACCTTCGGCAGCTTGTTCGGTGGGTGGTTGTTCTAAGGTAATCGTCCCTTTTTCGGGGTCATAGATATACTTTTGTTGATTGACCATTGCCGGAGCAAACACAAAGCTGTTCTTTGCCTGAACCTTGGGGGGCAGTTCAGGGCGAATGCTTTCGTAGTAGCGTTTCAAAGCCTCCTGAGCTATATCAAACTCGCCCAAGATGTACAAAGTATCTAAGTGAATGAAATGACTCAACTCCTGGAGACTTTCATCGTCAGTTACCAGTTGTCCCAATTGATCAATTTGGGGTAAGTGACTGGTGTCATAACGCTGTTTTTTGAGCTCCAGCTCTTCGGCAATGGTTCTTACTCTAAATCCACTGTTTTGCTCCTGCTCCTGTTGATAGAGCAAATAGTCATCATAACTGTCATCTTCGTATTCTGCCATTAGTAAACGAGTTTAGAGTTGTCAGGTAAGGAGAATGCATTAGGCGATAATAAAGCAGGGATTTGCTCAGGGTGAAAAGCCAAAATGCCACTAAAAAACGGTTCGCCTGGCAAAGGATTGACCACGCCAATCAAGCCCTCTTTTACCAAGGTGCTGCGCTCTAGTAAATATTCCATCAAATGCCCCCGCAAAAAGGTATTTCTACCCGCCATCAAAAACAGATAGGTTTCTCCCGTGGGAATAAAGCCTTTGAAACCTCGCCCCGATGCTCCACCCAAATCAGGGTGCAATCGGGCGCGCTCTATCAAAGGCAATAAATAGTCGGGGCGTATTTGGTTGGCAATTGTGAGGGCAAGCAATGCCCTATCTTCTACGCCTAACTGGTGCTGTTCGATAAATTGGGCATAAGGCGACGCTTGGGTATCAAGGGTGGGTGGTGACACTTGTCGTAAGTCTTGTTCGGTGTAAAACTTGAGCCAAAAAGCTGCTTTGTCTTTGAGTTGCAGGTTTTCCCTCACCTTCTTTTTTTGCTCCTCTGTCCAGTGTTCGGTGCCCGTTTTATATTCTTTCCAACTAAAGCCGGGGTGATAGTTAGCGGGGGCATCAATATAGTCTATAGGCAGCCAAGCATCTTTTATCTTGTCCGAAAGGCTTGATACAGCTTCATAATCGCTTTTGACTGTATCGGTAAAGGTGCAATAGTGCTTTACAAACCTAAACCAGCCGTCTTTTACTTCTTTGATCTCTATTCCAGAGCGGGAGTGATTGCCTTTGGTAATAAACAGCGGGTGTGGGTCGTCGTCAGGGTGGTAGAGGGTGCCAGGTTCGCTATAGACATAAGCGCCCTGAATAGTTTCTACCTGGTCGTCAGCTGTATAACCCCTCCTACGATGCACAGTATGTTCAAAGTCGGAGCGCACAAGGTGAAACTCCAAAGGCTCGTATTTAGCCCCCTTTCTGCCTGATTGGTGTATGCGAAGGTATTCGCTTACCCTGTCTTTGTAGCTTTCATTGCAATACAAAAACTCCCAACGGTAGTTAAAAAGCTCTGCAAGCCAATTCAGCTCTTTGAAAATCTGGTGGATATTGTTGGACATAAGTGTAGGATGAGTTTAGATGGTTGCTCTCTTTTTTGGGTAAGATAGCGGTTTTCGAGGGAATTTTCAAGAACATCAATCAACCCTCCTGCACCATCATTGCCCCATTGATCTTGCGGACAATCTCCTGTACAATAAAATCAGCCGATTGTTGCACCTCCTGACCTTTGGAGTCTAAACTGTTCACGTTTTCAATATTGGCAATACCATTAATTGCCCCCACATTAATATTGATATTGACCTGCTTGCTGCCTCCGCCCGTGATTTTGTTCATCCCACTCGCACTGGTGGTGGCAATTTCGTTACTGCCACCAGTAGGGTTTACCTTGGGGTGGCCAGGCTTTTTAGCGGGTGCAATCAAAGTATTGAAAGCCGCACCAGTCATCGTATCCACTGTTTTTTTCTTGCGGTCTTCATTGAACCTGTCTATTTCATCCTGTAGTTTTTGAACACGTTTTTTACGCTCTTTTTCTTCCTTTTCCTGTTGTTCTTCGGCAATAGTTTTAGGCTTTGGCTTTTTATCTTGCTGGATTTTATCCTTTTGTTTCTGACTCACGCTGTCTGCCTCTTTCGACATCACCCCAATCAGGCGCAGCCCTTGTTTGATCTTGTTGAACACCCAGCTAAACTTGTCAATCAACCAGTTGAACAAATCGCCTATGCCACCAAATACTTTGCCCACAGTGGTACCCAAACCTTCAAAGGCAACCCCTACCACTTTGAGCAAAATGCCCCCAATCCACAAAAAGAGCTTGCCCAAAGGAGTGAGCAGGCGTAAAATCACCCGAAGCACCGGGCGCAAACCATTGATCACTGCCGTGACGCCCCTCATGACACTATCCAGCAAGCCCCCCACATCCACGTTTGCCCGAAACGAGTCGGCAAGCTGGTAGACAAAAGGCAGTACCATATTTACCACCCCGGTGATTGCCTTCCAGATGTGCCCAAAGTTGTCCATAATCGTATTTGCCACATTGAGCACCACCTCAATCAAGGGTGATAGTGCCCCAATCAGGTTGCCCGCAATGTTCCATACATCCTGGCTGACCATCAGCAGGTTGGTGCGTAGCCCACCCAGGAGTTGCTGAAGACGATCTTTCATGGGGGCAAAGGTAGTGGCAAGGCGGTTGATCAAACCTGAGATATTAGTAAGCATGGTCGCAATAAAAGGCGAGACAAAGCTGACTGCCTGGGCAATGCCCTGTACCACTTCTTTTACGCCAAGCGAAGCATTGCCAAAGTCGCCCAGACTACCTTGTGCCCCCAACAAATCGCGTTTGAACTGCCCAAAGGCTTTACGTAAAGGTGCAAAAGCATCGCTGAGGGTTTTGTAATACGTTCCGAAGTTTTCGCCCAGGTTGCTCAGCACCCCTGTCATTGATTGAGTCATCCGGCGCAGGAAAGGGTCAAAGCGGTCGCCGATTTCAATCATCAACCCACTAAAAGCTGACTTTGCCTTGGTGACATCCCCCGCCAGGTTATCTTCCATGGTTTTGGCCATTTTTTTGGCAGTACCTTCAGAAGTTGCCAGAATCAGATTGTACGCCTTGAGTGCCTCCGCTCCTTTGAGTACAGTCTCTCCTCCATTTTTGAGGGCAGCCTGCAAACGTTTTTCCCCAATGAGTCGCTTCATCAGCGCTACCTGGGTGGCATTGGTGGCATCAATTTGTATTTTTTTTCGGGTGTCAAGTAAAGTTGAAAAGTTTTTAAGCGCGTTGGCGCCAAAAAGAGTAGATAAAGTCGCTTGCTTTTGCCTGTCAGTCATATTGGCGGTGACCCGTTCAAGCTCCTGGGTCATGCTGGCCAGCCCAATAAATTTACCTTTGGAGTCAAACATTTCAATGCCCAGTCCTTTCATTAATGTGCGCATTTGGCGGGTGGGTTTGGCAAGTCTGCTCAACCCTGAGGCAAGGGTAGTGGTTGCCATAGAACCTGTAAGCGTGCCATCTCCCAAAATGCCAATGGCCGCAGCTGACTCTTCCAGAGTAATACCCAGCGGTTTAGCAGTAGACATCAGGTAAGTAAAACTTTCGGTCAGCCCCTCAATATCGGTGGCTGAAGAACTGGCCGTTTTCGCCAAAATATCCGCTACATAAGTAGCTTTGCCTGCCTCAAAACCAAAACCATTGACAATGCCTGAAGTAGTTTTGGCGGCTTTACCAAGACTTACCCCCGAAGCCGCCGCCAGGTCAAGCACTCCACCCAAGGCACTCGCCGAATCTTTGGCAGTAAAACCAGCCCTGGTCAGTTCCTCTAAACCTTCACCCGCTTCTTTGGCGCTAAACTTAGTGCTTTTACCCATTTCCATGGCTTTTTTGCGCATTATTTGCATATCAGCCCCGGCAGCTCCAGTCACTGCCTGCACCCGGCTCATTTGGGCATTAAAGCCCATACTTTCTTTGACTGCCACCCCAAAAGCAAGGGTAGCTGCCACGCCTATAGCAAGCAGGGCTTTTTTGAGTCCTTTAAAGGCAGCAATCACCCCTGAAGCAACTACCTGACGAAGCTTGCCCATTTTACGGGTGACCCTTGAGGCGGCATTGCCTACAGCAGCGACAGCCTGACTTGCCGCCGGGAAGCGTTGCTGAAGCTTGCCCGCTGCCTTACTTGCCTGAGCTCCGAGCTGTTCTACCTTAGACCTGGTATTGCCAGCCAGCTTGTTTAGCTTTTCCACTTTGGAACTTGCCAGGTCCCGCATTTTGAGGGCAAACTCGTAGATTTTCATGGCGACGAAGCTGCACAAAAATCAAAAGGGAGTAAAATTGTTTTTTTTGGGATTGGAGATTTTTAGTGTTTGATATAGCTTAATGCCTTCTTTGGAAAAAGTCAAGATTGACTCTCATCTGGTTAAGAAGCTTTTTATCGACGTTTTTTCAAACAAAAAATTGACTTTATCGACGTTTTTCCAGACATTTGTTTGAAAAAACGTCGATTGATTGCTCATAATTTAAAATATCTTCGCTCAGAGGTGAAAAAAACTACCCAATCCAGAGTGGCTAAGCACTTAGGTATTTCTCGATCTGCGTGGGTAGATTATGAACTTGGTAAAGCTCTACCAAAAGCTAATGTACTCATTAAAATTGCTGAATATTTTGGGGTGAGCATTGATGATTTACTCAAGGTTAATCTTAAGAAAAAAACAATACCTTCCGTTAATAACATTCGTCTAATCCCTGTTGAAACAACTGGTAAAGTCACACAAAATATTGATTTCATACCTGTAAAAGCAAAAGCTGGTTATTCACAAGGATATGGTGAAGAATCATACATCAAAGAGTTATTCCGTTTTACATTACCTAAGTTGCCTGATGGAAATTATAGAGCATTTGAAATAGAAGGTGATTCTATGCCCCCTTTACAAGATGGGTTTATTGTTATTGGAAAATATATCGAAAACTTTCATAACATAAAAAACAATCATAGATATATTGTATTATTGAAAGAGGAAGGGGTTGTTTTCAAAAAAGTAATTAATGAGGTATCAAAAAATCAACAATTGTTATTAGTATCTGATAATACAAACTATTTACCTTACTCAGTAAATATTGATGAAGTATTAGAAATTTGGGAAATGGCAGCTTTTATTGGGTTTCCTGGTTCTGATGCTTCTACTCAAGATTTGATTTTAGATAAGTTAGAGCTAATCAACCAACAATTAAACAGTTTATCAAATAAAACAACATGAATAATGACATTTCCATTATCGAACATTTAGGCTTTACACCTGGCGTGCAAGACGTACAAGTAGATACTCTTTCTATGTCTGCTCTGAAACGTCATTATGTAAATCAGGTAAAAGATTTTGGAATTGATAAAGTGTATTTTTCAGGAGAGTTTCCTTCAGTATACTTTAAAGAAGTAACTGATTTTGGTAAGCAAACTCAACAGGAAATATTGGAGGTTCAGAGAAAAATTTGGAATCAAGGCAAAGTTCCGTTTTTGTATGTAGAAAGCCCTACTGAAATCAGGGTTTTTAATTGCTACGCAAAACCTTTGCATGACTTTCAAGACAAAAAACCTGACATCACAAAAGATTTATTAGTTTATCAAACGACCCTTAATGATTTAACTGAGTTAGAGCAGGTTTTTGGCAAAGTAGCCATAGAGTCAGGACGTTTTTGGAAAGAAGAGAAGTATGCAAAGCAGGTTAAAACAGAGACTCGTATTGAAAAGGCTTTAGTTGAAAACCTGAAAAAAACCCGCAAGGCTCTGTCTAAAGATTTGCCAGTAGAGGTTATACATGATTTACTGCTACGTTCATTATTTATTTTATATCTGGAAGATAGAAAAGCCACCGATGCAGCTTTTTATCAAAAATATACTGGCGCACAAAATTCACAAACTTATTTTGATGTTTTAAATGACGTAAAAGGAACTTATAAATTATATGCAAAATTAGAGGATGCTTTTAATGGAAATTTAAGCCCAATCACAGCAGAAGAAACAAAAATAGTAACCATACAGCACTTACAAGAAATAAGAAAATGCTTTTGGTCAGAAAGAAGAGAAGATGGACAGCTAAAGTTATTTGATTGGAGAATATTTTCTTTTGATGTAATTCCTGTATTGCTATTAAGTAATATTTATGAAGACTTTCTGGAAAAGGAAGAAGGCGAAGCCAGCAAAACAAAAAAAGGAGCATTTTATACCCCACCTGCCTTGGCAGAGTTTATTCTAAACGAGGTATTACCTTATCCAACTAAAGACGATACCAACTATCAGGTAAAAACCCTTGATCCTACTTGTGGCTCAGGTATTTTTCTGGTAGAAACCTTGAACCGATTATTGGATAGGTGGCAAGTAGCACACCCAAACCAAAGCCTTTCTTTTGAAGTTATCTGCCAAATCGTACAAGACAATATCTTTGGGATTGAGATAGAAAAAGAAGCCATTAAGGTAGCTGCCTTTAGCCTGTATTTGGCTATGTTAGACAGGTTGGAACCCAAAACACTTTGGCAAACTGCCCGTTTTCCTTACTTAATTTATGACCCTGATAATGATGCTGACAAACAAGGTGCTAACCTATTTAGAATGAGTAGCTTGTCAACAGGGGCTTTTGAAAATATCGATTTTGATTTGGTAGTGGGTAACCCTCCTTTTAGTAGAGGTGGTTTGTCTAACGAAATTAAAACTTACTTAAAAAAGTATGACTTTGCTAGTGAGATGGTCTTGGCATTTTTACATCGCGCAACTACTCTTTGTCCTCATGGTAAGATTGCATTGGTCTGTGCAGCTAAACCAATATTATTTAACCATCTGAAGCCCTATCAAAACTTCAGACAGTTTCTTTTTCAGGAAACTTATGTAGAAAAAGTATACAACTTCTCCGTTTTAAGAAATGTATCAAAAAAACAAGGGGGTAGAAACTTATTTGCTTCTGCTACAAGCCCAGTGAGTGTAGTGTTTTATAGTAAAAATAAGCCCGTAAAAATGCCTGAAAAGTTAATGTATTGTGCCCCTAAGACTGCTATTAAAAATCGCATGATTGATGGGATAGCCATTGATTCTACAGATATTAAATATTTACCCCGTGAAGAATGCCAAAAACCAAATACTAATATTTGGAAAGTGGCTATGTGGGGAAGCGAACAAGATTTTGATCTAATACAAAGGCTTCAATCAAAACAAAATTTGGAGGATTTTTTTGTAAAAAATGGATGGAATGATCGAGGAGATGGGTTAAAAACATCAAACCCAAAAAATATTCCTAATCAATTAATAAAAAACGATTTACATTTACCTGCAAAGCAAATAAGAAGGTATTTTACACCTAAAACTTTTGCTGTAAATATTGAAGATGTAAAGTTTCATCGACTTGGAAAAATATCCGCTTATCAAGCTCCTCACATAGTTATAAAAAAAGGTCTAACTAACAAAGAGTATTGTGTTTCCTATGTTGATTATAATAGTTCTTTTAAATCCACTATCTACGGAATACACCATAAGGACTCTGGCAAACTAAAAATACTAACTGCATACCTGAACTCATCTTTTGCAAAATATTTTATGTTTTTAACCACTGCAAGTTGGGGAATAGAACGTGAGGAAGTAAAACCTGATGAGGCATTTCAATTACCTGACTTATGTTTTTCATTACCTAAAAATACCTCAAAAGCAATTTTAAAAGCTTTTGACCAAATCGTTGAAGTTAAAAAAGCCAATGTGATCAATGAAGAACCCCAAATAAATGCTTTGGAGAAGGAAATAGATGAATTGTTTTGGAAGGTTTTGAATTTTTCAGAAACAGAGCAAATATTCATCAACGATTTACTAGACTATAGTTTAGATGCCTTTATGGAAAAAGAAAAGTCTAAGGCATTCAAACCTGTTAGTAATGAAGAGCAAAAAGCGTATGCAGAGTATGTATGCAAAACCATGAACAGTTTTTTAATTTCCCCTGAAAGTGAAGGTATTAGTGTATGGGTAACATTGGTAAATACACAAGAAAGCAAAAATCCCTTAAATGTTGTCGTAGTTAATTTTGGAAACGAAAAACCTGCCGGGCATGTTGAAGAGCTACCTATGGGCAAAATAACCAATATTTTAAAAACAATAGAACAATATTCTTACGAGGAATATGCAGAAAGCATGTATTATCGTAAATTTATAAGATACTATACAGAAGACAAAGCATACATTATCAAGCCTAACGAAAAGAGGTTTTGGTCACGATCAATGGCTATCAATGATGCAAACGAAATAATTGGAGATAACCTGACAGATTAAGCATGGGCAATCAGCTAAAAATAAACTTAAAAAAAGCAATACAGACAAGCTTTCACACCTTATGTCATCAACTACTGATAGAAGGTTACAGTGCCATGCTTAAGGAAAGAGATGAGGCGGAATTTAATCATAAAAGACATAAGGAACTACAAAACCTTTTAGGGGATAATACATGTGTACCGCCCTTAGATTTTGATTTTAAAGAATGGGGAGAAGAAGATATAAGTGAAACATTATTAGAAAAGATGCAAATACAACCAATGGCTTCCTTACACAAAATTTCGGTGCAGCGTGAATATTACCTTAGTAGAAAAGAGGCAACCAGTAAAAAAACATCAGCTAAAGAAGCAAGACGAATTGATTTCCATTTTTCTAATTGGACAGAAGAAAACGAGAAAAAGTACTTCGCAGAAGCTAAAAATGTTTCTTGTAATGATTGGGCTAAAAAGTCAGGAGCAAAGATTCAAGCTTCTAATACTGTTGCCCGTTATATAGCCACAGGAATTAAAGCTTTAGTTGATGAGAAATATGAGAAAATTCAAGGTTGTATGCTGGCTTATGTAGTTAATGGACTTCCTTCTGATGCCGTAGAAAAACTCAATAAGAAACTTCAAAAAGACAGTTTACCCCCTAAATATGGTCTAATTGAAAACAAACATACTATTCAAAATTATGAAGAATGCTATAGCTCAAATAACCCCAATGCGCCTATTAATAAAACCATTAAACATATTTTTTTGAAGTTTAGTTGATCGTTTATTACTGACAAAGCCACCTTTACTCAAACAAATACACCCCATTTTCTTTGAATAAAAAATAGTTCAAATCTATCAAATCCCACACAGGCTCAAACACAGTCAAGCCTTTACTTATCCCCAAAAAAACTCCTCCCTAAAATCCTTGAGCATTGTTAAGTTGCTCCCATGCTCACATTCAATACCCAAGTCATATTTACCCCTGCCACTGGTGGCACGCAGTACCTGTTAGACAGTTTTACCTCGCTGGAAATCACCAGTTCGTGGAAAAACCTGGGTGATATGGCTGTGCTGAAGTTGGGTAGGTTAAGGGGTCAGTTCAACAAACAGCTCAAAGAAGGAGATGGAATAGAAATCAAACTGGGCTACGACGGCGAACTGCATACCGAATTCAAAGGTTACATTGCCCAGCTGCTCCCCAACCAACCCTTCGAGATGCATTGTGTGGATGAGGTCTACCATTTGCAGCGCTCCAACCTCAACAAAACCTGGAAGCACGCCACTTTGAAGGAAGTAATTGAAGAAGCAATCAAGGGCTTTGAGGTGGAGTTTGTGAACCCCAAAGAGGTGCCCGAAGTAGCCCTTGCCCCCTTTCGGGTGGCCAATGCCAGCGCCGCCAAAGTGTTGCAAAAGCTCAAAGACAACTACGGGCTGGCGATGTATTTCCGGGGCAAGCAGTTGTACGTGGGCTTGCCTTATTCAGAGGATGTAGCGGCTACTACTGGGGTAGATGAAGCACCTGTGGTGTATGACTTACAGCGAAACGTGCTTGCCACCGAGTTGGAATACCGCCGCAAGGAGGACATCAAGATTAAGCTCAAGGCGACTTCATACCTCAAAAACAATCAAAAACTGGAAGTGTACGCGGGTAGTGAAGAAGGCGAGCTGAGAACCTGGATTTCGCCTGAGCCCATTGCGGACAAGGACACTTTGCAAAAAATTGCGGACGAAAAAGTCAAGCTGTACCGCTACGAGGGCTACAAGGGGGGAATCAAAACCCTGGGCATTCCACACGTGGTGCATTCGGCACGCTGCCAAATCCTGGATGCTGACTACCCCGAACGTGAGGGATTGTATTTTGTAGATGAAGTAAAAACCACGGTCAGCAAAACCGGGGGCTTCAAGCGAGCCGTCAAAATTGGACGGAGGGCTCAGTAAACGATGGACGAACAGATCAACGCTTTTATTGCTTCTATCAGGCGAATTATGGAGGCTTTACCCACTGACAGCAAAAATATTCGGGGTACGGTGACAGAGGTAGACGAAGCCGCCCGCACGTGTGAAGTGCAGCCTTTGGGCGGCGAAGCCCCCCTGCCCGATGTACGTCTGGTAGCAAGTATTGATAGTGAGGCAATAGGCGGGGTAGTGTTTATTCCCAAAATAGGCAGTGCGGTGATTGTGTCGATGCTCGAAGCTTCGGAAAGTGAGGCTTATGTGACCAGTTTTGGGGAAGTAGAAAAGCTAATCATCCGGTTTAGCGAAGACAGCTTTGCCGAGTTGAGCGAAGCAGGTTTGAGCTACAAAAACGATGAGTTGGAAGTAAACCTGAGCCAGGATGCCCACCAATTGAAAGTGGGTGATTTGAGCGTGCAACTGACCGCCGATCAGCTTTCACTCAACGGAGACAGTGCAGGTGGGCTGATCAAAATCAAAGAGCTCAAAACCGAGTGGAATAAGAACAAGGCCATTCTGGATGGCTTGGTTCAAGTACTTTCGGGACCACCCATTCCAGAACCTGGCAATGGCAGCCCTTCGGCATTGCAGGCCTCCCTCAAGGGAGCTGTGGCGGGCAAACAGACCGGGGTATTAAAAGATTCGATCATCAACAAAAAAGTAACGCACGGTGATGGCGACAACTGACCCTAACAACTGGCGCAAGGTGATAGATGTGCTGCTCTCGGAAGTGGATGGAGACCTCGCTTTTGAAAACGGTGACTTTGCTCTGGGCGATGCCACCGTACAGCATCAGGCACATCACCTGGTGGCAAACAAAGGGGATTTGCGTGCTACCCCCCAGGCAGGTGTTGGGCTACACATATTTCTGGGCGACGAAAACCGGGATTTGAGTGAGATGCGCGCCGAGATTGAGCTCCAACTGGAGCTCGATGGGCAAACCATAGAATCGGTGCGCATTGACCTGACCCAGGGAGAAGGGCACGAGCTGGTGCAGATTGAGGCGGGGTGGAGTAATTAAATGGTTGAATGGTTTCGCTTCGCTAATGGTTAAATGGTTAAATGGTTAGCGCAAAGCGATGATTGATACACCGATATAGATATGATACAAGTTTATACTACTTACGAGGGGCAAAATATCATAGACCTTGCCCTGCAACTCTATGGAAACCCCCAGGCATTTTTTGTGCTTTTGGACGACAACCCCACGCTTTCGCTGGATGAGGAGATTGCAGCAGGTACCAAGGTTAGGTATGACCCTGATAAAGTAGACATTCGTGACTATCCCTTGGTCAAATACTTTCAAAATAAGTTGCCCCAGGCGGTAATTGTAAAAACAGGAAATTAAGATAGCAAACGCATGGCAAGAACCCTTACTCAAATACGCAACGAACTGCTGGCGGCCAAGGCTGCCGAACCCAAGCTCGATGCCCTGGATTCTCCCTCTAATTTTGCGATCTGGCGACTCTGGCTCTATGTGGTGGCCATGGCAGCCTGGACGCTGGAGCAACTCTTTGACCGACACAAGGCAGCAGTGGAAGCCCGGCTCGCACAAAGCATATTTGGCTCGGCAGAATGGTTTGTGCTACAGGCAACGAAATTTCAGTACGGAGACAACCTGATCAGGGATCAAAATGGAGCACTGGGTTATGCCCAGGTATCTCTCGAAAAACAAATCATCAGCCAAGCCGCCATTTCGGTGGCCAGCGGCAATGACAACGTTGCCACGCTCAAGGTAGCCAAAACAGTGGACGGACAGCCGGGGCAACTTTCGGCAGGCGAACTTGCCGCGCTTCGTGGGTATGTTGACCGACTTCAACCGCCTGGGGCGTACCTTTTAGTCAACAGTTTGCCCGGCGATACGATTAAAATTAGCCTGGAAGTATACTATAACCCTTTGCTGGAACCTGCCTCGCTCAAAACCGCCATTGAAACCGCCATCAAGCAGCACTTAGCCAGCTTACCCTTTGACGGGAAAATACTGAAATCTAAAATTGTAGATGCAGTTCAGGCAGTGGCAGGAGTAGAAGATGTAGTCATTACATTATTTGAAGCCAAGGCAAGTGGAGAAACTTACACTCCAGTAAACCGGGTGTACATCCCCAAATCGGGCTATGTAAAACTGGATAGTGAACACCCACTCAAAGATCACCTCACTTTAAAAACTCCTTTATAAAATAAGTAAAAGCATGACCATTGACTGGAACAAATTTGTACGTTGGCTAGTGCCTTCGTACCTCAAAAAGGAGCAAGCACGGCATTTGGCTTGGCTGCAAGTAATGCTTACCCCCATCAAAACCTTGCACGCAAAGTTTGTGGCTTTTAGGGTGGCCACCCAGCTGGAAATCGCCATCAGCAACCAAACGATGGTGCTCGAAGAAGAGCTCAACCGAAGATTAGGGTTGAGCAAGGAGGTCATCATCATCAACCAAACGTATCAGAAAAACCGCCGCTATATCTATTACCTCAGCGAAGCCTCCAGTTTGCAATATTATCGTTACTCTTTGAGCAAAATTGTCGAAAAAAACATCATTCCAAAGTTTAGCTATGCGCTGGGCGAATTTCAGGGAGAGTACGATTTTGTAGTACAGATTCCAGCACTGAGTGAGGATCAACAACTTCAGATTCGTGCCTTTATCGATAAATACAAATTACCCGATAAGGTTTATGCAATTATCACCAAAGAATAAGCAGCACACACTATGGCAAAAATATTAGACCTCGTTACAGGCGGACACCCTGACTCGCTGGACGATTTGCTCCATTTGCAGGAAGCCCAGCGAGAAGGGCAGGCAGCCATGTTTGCTACATTAGGGCTTGACTTGAGTAAGTCCTATATTTTGAAAGGCTGCAAAATCAGCGAAGATGACGCAGGGTTGGCTACCACCACCGCAGGCATGATCCTCCACAATGATGAAGTATTCGAAGTGCAAGAGCAAAGCATCCCAGATGCAGAAAATTACGGCTGGGCAATTGAAGAAACTTATCGCCCAGGCAACCCAGTGATTTATGCCAACGGCAATGCACACGCTCCCCACAAGATTAGAAGACTTAAGTTGGTAAACCCTTCTTTGGATCAAGCCGAAGTGCTTCATCAAGAGTTGTGGCATACCAGGGTTGCCTTGGGCACTGAAGAAGGCATTGTGGCAGGTTTCGACCTGAAAAAGCCGTTTGGCGACAGCCTCATATTCAATGCAGAGCGTACTGGCAATCAGGACAACCAAACCGAAATTATCTGTCAAGGCAAAAAGTGGCGCATCTTAGGGGATATTACCATCACATTCCCTCCGCCTTTTGGTGGTAATTATGAAGGAGATGTATTCCAGTTTTATTGCCAACCTAATGCTCGGCAAGATGCCTTGGAATTTTTAGTGACCCAAGGGCAAATACCTGCCAATGCTGTGCTTTTAGGCAAGGCAATCCTGTACGATATTGATGAGCAGATAGGAGCTAATGTAGAGCAATTGTATGCAGGGCATGAGGATTACGATCTGAGAATAGATATTGAGGTACGTAAAACCAGTGACAGATTAATCAAGTACATTCCAGTTCATGAATATTTTGATCAAACCGATAATGAGGTTTGGGTAAGAATTGCCCTACCCATTAAAAGGGCAATTGATGCCAAACTACAACAGTCGCTCTATGCAGAAGTAGAACTAAGGGAAAACCGTTATCCCTTTAGAGTAAGTCTCTTTGGCTACCTTCCGCTCAATTCCTTACCTTTTTACTCGAAAATCCTGGAAGGCTTTTCACAAAATTATTTTGCACCACAGTCTACTAAAAGAATTAGAACGACCATTTGCCGCTCACCCGACCGCTTAAATACTTTTCAGTCAATAAGTAATGTAATGGCAGATTTGTCGCCCACAGAACTAAATTTAATAAATGCACCAAGTGTTAGTAATGATGAAAACAGTAACATCATGCACTTTCTCAGCATTTTTACCACTTATTTTGTTTGATCAAAACCACATTCATTTATGAACTCAAAACAACAACAAACCCCACTCCCTACCTTGTATTGTACTGTAGGGCTGCCCTTTTCAGGCAAAGAAGCATGGGCGGCTTGCCAGGGGCTACCTGTGGTATCTCTTGCCGCAAATGAAACAGTAGTTGGTGGCAAAGCCACTAATAAAACCAAAGCAACCACTGAGCCACTGGCTTTTACCCGCCAACTTATTGAGTGCCTCTTTGCCGCAGGCAATCAAGTAGTCATTTTACTGGCCGAAAACCTCAGCGAAAAAGAACAGGAGTATTGGCAAAACCCCGACGCCTGGCAAACCGTGTTTCGGGAGTTTCAGATCAGCGAAAAAGAGGCACTTCGCAAGGCTACCCTGGCCGGGGCGGGCAAACCGGAATTGAATAGAATCAAAGAACTGGCAAAACACGCAGAGACTTTAAAAGTAAACACTTGAACACCCAAACCCCTGGGGTAGACAGACGGTCTACCTACAGGGGTTACTTATCACATATTTTCCAGACTTTTCAATTGGGCTACAATGGTGCTTCTGAGCGTGGTATCACTGATGTTTTTCACCACATACCTGTCTTGTCTAAAATCATAGACCTGGTATTGCTTTTCCAGAATATCTCCATACTTCACCCCTTTCATCAAGTCAGGTATTACTGCTTCGTACCAATGTAGTTTTCGGTAAGGTTCGTCGGCACGGTTGCGCCCTTCATAATAGCGGTCAAAACAAATAGGAGAAATATAATAGCCATTGCGACCTGTTTTTTTACTGCTTTGTTTGACACCACTTTTGTTCATACCACCACCCATTAAACTGTCATGACTGTCTTTTGATTTGACATCGCTTTTGTTCATACCACCCATTAAACTGTCATGACAGTCTTTTGATTTGACATCGCTTTTGTTCATACCACCACCCATTAAACTGTCATGACAGTCTTTTGACTTGACACCACTTTTGTTCATACCACCATCCACTAAACTGTCATGACAGTCTTTTGATTTGACACCGCTTTTGTTCATACCACCATCCACTAAACTGTCATGACAGTCTTTTGATTTGACACCGCTTTTGTTCATACCATCCATTAAACTGTCATGACTGTCTTTTGATTTGACACCACTTTTGTTCATAGGTGTTGTATGATTGTTCATACCATCCATTAAACTGTCATGACTGTCTTTTGACTTGACATCGCTTTTGTTCATACCACCACCCATTAAACTGTCATGACAGTCTTTTGACTTGACACCACTTTTGTTCATACCACCACCCATTAAACTGTCATGACAGTCTTTTGACTTGACACCACTTTTGTTCATACCACCATCCACTAAACTGTCATGACAGTCTTTTGATTTGACACCGCTTTTGTTCATACCATCCATTAAACTGTCATGACTGTCTTTTGATTTGACACCACTTTTGTTCATAGGTGTTGTATGATTGTTCATACCATCCATTAAACTGTCATGACTGTCTTTTGACTTGACATCGCTTTTGTTCATACCACCACCCATTAAACTGTCATGACAGTCTTTTGACTTGACACCACTTTTGTTCATACCACCACCATCATTATTCATTAAACTGTCATGACAGTCTTTTGACTTGACACCACTTTTGTTCATACCACCCATTAAACTGTCATGACTGCCTTTTGATTTGACACCACTTTTGTTCATACCACCACCATCATTATTCATTAAACTGTCATGCAACTCGTGCCTGTTTACCGGGTCAGGCTTACCTCTGGGGCGCAAACTGATTTCCTTTCTTTGATCACGCCCTTCTGACTCTGTGGTTGAATCAGAGACATTGATTAACTGACTAAACCCGGTTTGTAAACCCTGAGTCACTGCCGTTATGATTTCCTGGTGAGGCAATACTCCTTCTTTAGCTTCTTCGGGCAGGGGCAAAATAGCGTGTTGCCTGCCTTCGGCTTCTACCCGTTTCATAAAAGCATTGTGAAAGTAATAGGCGTATATCAGGAACAGTTCCATCATCAGCACCACCGAAAAACCAATCCCCATTCCTAAGTGGCGGTAATAATGGTTGATTTGGCTACGTTGCCCGTAACGGGTCTCAAGCCGGGCAATTTGCTGCGATTGTTGTTGCTCAAGTTTTGCTTTTTCTGCTTTGCCCGCCCGCAGGTTTTCCTGCTCAGCTTTGGTCAGCCCCCAGCGCCTTACCTTGGGGTCTACCGACAGGCTTTCGAGCCCGGCAATGGTCTTTGCCAGCTGTTGCAAACGTGTCTGGTGATCGGTTTTTACCCGTTGAATGGCTTGAACTTTATCCGCCATAATATTTTTGTTTTCATTCGTTTGGGCATCGCCAATGAGTGCCCCACCCAAAGCACTGACCAGCAGCGAAGCAAACACCAATAAACCAAGGTAGAGCCATTGCATCAAAGGTACTGCTCTGCCGTTTGCCTGCCGATAAAACACATCAGTGGCTTTTTCTTTCTTGCCCCATTCGAGTGCGCCAAAAATCACCAGCAAACACGCCAGAGTGAGTAAGAGCAAAAAGATAGAGATGGGACCCAGTGAGTGCAGCTTTAAATGCCGGGTGGCCAGCAGGGTAGCGGTTACCAAAGCAAGTACGACCGATACCGGGTGATAAAATGCCCTGAATCCTTTGCTGAGTTTAAACCAGACCAACCGCCTTTCGAGGTAAGACTTGCCCTCCATATAATGTTGCGCCTTTTCATAGTAGTCTTTCCATTTGGCCGCTTCGTGTTGTTCATCATAAGGGTTTTGGGTGGTAAGCCGGGTAGCAGAACGTGCCTGTTTGATCTTTTGTAATAGTTGTTGAGAATTGTTCATAGTAAAAAAGTGTTGGTTGTTAGTGAGTGTATTACATCATATTTCAATATTAAACAAACATAAAAACATCAATATTAGATGTTTTTCATTCAAATGTAATCTATTCATAATCACTTACAAATAAAAGGCATCAAAACTTGATGTGTATCAAAGAAAAAGCAGGTATTTTAGCCCAATGGAAAAACAAGACTTACTAAAAATCATTAAGCATTTGCGTACCAGTGAGGGGCTTACCCACCAACAAATGGCGACTAAACTGGGTTGGGGCAAACAAACTTATGAAAGAATTGAAAATGGACGTACCCAAAATGTAGGGCTGGACGACATTGCCCAGATTGCGCAGGTATTTGGGCTGACGGTGGTAGAGTTGATGAACCGGGCAACCCCGGAAGGAACTGCCACTGCTTTGCTCAAAGAAGCCGTTCATTTATTCAGGGAAGCCCAAACCAAAGTGGATGCCGCTGAACAAATACTGAAGAAGCTACCAAAAAATAAATGAGTAATGCCAATAAAAAAAACCTTCGCCTGAAACAAGCAAAGGTTTTTGCATAAATAAATAATCAAACGACTCTTAGTAGTTGTAATTCACAAACGGATACAACAAATTGTTAAAATTGTATTTATCAAATAATAACACTCTTTTGAAGTATATATATAGCACTCCCATTTATTCAAGCGAATTATTATATTCGCTAAAATGATAATTTAAATTTTCATACCAAAACAGGGACTTTAGCCTAAAAAACACCTGCTACAGCGCAAAAAACTGAACGGTTGTTTTTTTGGCTCTGGTACAGAAACATCAGTTTCTGGTACAGGCAGACCAAGCCATTCCAGACCACAGGTAAATCAGTAACGTATGCAAACAGCCATACTTTAGTCCTGAATAAACACCTGTGGTAAGGTGGCTGCTTGCTTTAAAACCAGGCATAAAAGCGCCATACAGCCTCAAATCAAGCAGTTTGATATACGGTTAAGAAATAACTCTGGGTTTCTTTTAAGCCTGTCCTGCCAGCGGTATTCTGCTGACAGGCAAGCCGTGTGATGTTATATAAACAAGAAAAATAGGTGGAGCCTTTGCTCTAATGATATGTCGTAAGCAAAATCAAACACTGCCAGTAAGCAGGCAACGTTTGATCTCCCGAACGAAAGAACCCTTATGTTGAGTACAATCTTACCAAACTTTCATCAACATTCAAAATTCTTTCAAAAAAATATTCGCTATCACATAAGCAAGTATAAATACTTGTTTTTTACGCAAAAAAGAGAAGTTTTTTAACAAAAACCTTGTTTGTATTATTTCTTGTTCATACTATTGCATCCTCATTAAGCAGAAGGCTTAGTGAAATACCTGACAATGATGAACTGAGTTTAGTTGAATGTGAGGGTCAAACAGTACCATGGATAGCGCTTATCTAATGCAAGTTTGACCCTTGTAATATTTCCAGGCAAAGACATGCACGTAGTATGCCTTTGCCTTTTTCTCTAGACAGACAGGTAAACAACATTGCCGGAAAAGCGACTTATTAAATAGAAATATAAACCAAAACAACAGATGATCAAATGAAGCAAATCACACTAACACTGTATATCAGTTAAAAATGATTCCCTCAGCGGCTTGTTCAAAAGAGGCAGGCGGCATTTTCAATCCCTTCATTCACTCTGGAGTCAGTCTGGTAAATGACTACCCAGGGCAAGTAAGCTCATGAATACTTTTTGGTATACCTCACTGTAAGGTTGTTTGCCCAGGGCATACCACTTTGCAGCATTACTGTAACTATGCAAAAGAGGGCGCTCTCTCAATATTTAAAGATCAAACATCAAAGTAAAAAAAATGAAAAAGAGGAAAAGAAGAATAACCCTGCACGTAAGAAAAAAAGTAACTGTATTGCAGAAATTGAATGAAAGTGACATTCAAAACTTTACCGTTACCGATCTGAAACACCTCAATGGGAGCCTGTTTTATTACGACTTCCAGCCCAGGTACCCCTTAGCCAAAGCACTACCCGTTTGTGAGGTCATTTTTGAAGGCAAAACAGTCTTCTTGTTTGAGTTTCCAGTGAGTTTCGAGGCAAAAATAGAATCCAAAATAGCCTATCATTTTCAAAAAAAACGTGGGGAGGAGTAGGTAGAAACACCCTTATCCTTCTCTGAAAACCAGCCCTGACTTATAAAAATACACTGCTAACAAAAAACTATAAGAAAAATGATACATCATTTGTCGCATACCTTGTGGGCAAACCTACCACTGCTATGGCTGATTTTACAGGCAATACTGAGTACTCAACCTAAAAACATCAGCCATCATGAGTAGAGAAAGCATCACTGAACAACACAAGCGCGAAGCAAAGCTCCTTGCCCAACAGCGGCAAAAAGGCCTGCAAAACAAAGTGAAGGTACAGGTAGACCACAACACCTGGATTTACCTACCCAAAAAACTTGCCCGAAGCAAACGAAAGCTTAAAGCTTACCTGGCTGCACGGGAAGCACGCATTCGTGAAAACAAAAACCATGAAGAACAAATCAGGGCAGGGCGTATTGCCAGAAATAAGGCAGTGGCCAAGGCCAGGAGGTTGAAAAAGAAAAATAAAAAGTAGTTCAAACACAGATTTAATCAATACTTAAAATATGTGCCAAATGAATCATCAGACACCAACACCTGTCAACTATAAAAAACACATGAGGTTCGATATGACAGCCCTCGTTGAAAACAACATCAGTATCAAATCCTGCCAACAAATAGCAAAAATAGGTTTTTTCAAACATTTTAAATCAAGATAACTCTTATGATGACAGCCGATTTATTTCACCTTACCGAACCCCTTACTCATATTGCTTCTTACCCTAAAGCAGGCAAAACCAGCCTGGCGGTAAGTTTGGCTCTCGATGCGCTTATACACCACGATATGGGCGTACTCTTTTGTTCGGCAAGCAAAGAAAGAAACATCAGGCATCGCATGGTATCAGCCATGAGTGATATTGACCTGATAGAAATAGAGTACATCAAAGAATGCCCCGAAGATGAGAAGTACAAAAAATACAATGATACATTAACGGCAACCTTTAATTTTAATTTCATTGCCTGTGACATCAGAGGGATTGTGTTTGAGGAATTCAGACGCAAATGCCTTTATCACGCCTATTACAATCAGGTTGAACTCATTGTTGTAGACGATTTACATCAGGTAGTGGGTGGAGACACTCAAAGTAATATTCAGGAATTAAAAAAGCTTGCCAGTGTGTTGGGCATCCCTTGCATCGTATTTACACCATTGCCCCAGGCAGAAGATGACAGTATACAAAAGGTAACTAAAATCAATGCCTTGCTGAACACTTATGCAGATGTAACCATGTGGCTGGATCGCCCGGAGTATGAAATAGCGGCTCAACTGGAAGTAATTAAGCAGCCCACAGGCAAGTTCTCTGGCATCCCCCTGAGTTTTACTCCGCGAACGGCTCATTTTACGGATGTGGAAATGATTGGCTTACATTTTATTTTGACAGAATTGGAAAAGGCAGGGTAGCATTTCCTTGACATTGATGATCTGTAAAACCCTGGCATCTTAAATATTATGGGTGGACAGGGAATAATTTAGTTTTCAAAAACAACAAGGGGCTGATGAGGAACTGGGAAAGGTATTATTTTCTAAAAAAACGTTTTCGCCCCACTCAAAACTTATTTTAATGGCAAAATCAATAAACAAAGACAACTCAACACAAGCCTCGCTGGAAGGCTTATTACCTATTGAAGTAAAAAATGAAATACCTGTAGTAGATAGCAGGTTGGTGGCAGAAGCACTGGGAGTCAAACATAAAGCTTTGATGGCAACTATTCAGCGTTATCAGGCTAAAATAGAAGAGTTTGGCTCGCTGCCGTTTGAAACCGAAGTGAAAAAACGTGATGTAGGGGCAACTACCCTAAGATTCTGCTACCTTAATGAAAATCAGGCGATTTTTATTGGAACCCTTTCCAGAAATACGAAAAAGGTTGTTGCCTTTAAATCCAGACTGGTTCAATCATTTGCTTATGTTAGAAAAACAATTCAAGAACAGCCATTCAATCAGAGGATTTTGGTACAAGCAGTAAAAAACCTCCATGAACTGGCAAAGTCCACCAAAGAGACCAGAGGACAAATAAAACTTTTGAACTCCTACCACAAATTTTTGGCACACGAAATAAGTAGCATCAGGGATGCGCAAGATTCCTTGGCAGACGAAATGGTCAATATCAAGGCAGCTCAAACAACTTTACAGATAGAAAACTTCAACCCTCTTTTTACCAAAGTCAGAAAAGAGCTGGGACAAATGATGCAAAATTATTCGATCTGGTATGAGGTGACCACTCAGGAACTCTACCAGATTCTTTACAAGGAATTTACCGTAGCATCCGGACAAAATATATATCAGCAAGCAAAAATGGCGAATAAAACGCCCATCGAGTGGCTTGAATCCACAGGCTGGATTTTAGAGGCTTATGGCCTGGCTATAAAGCATTTTGGAATACCAGAGGAAAATCAAGATTATCAGGGTGACTTAGGAAATCCTGACAGATAAGAGAGTAGAAGGCATCATAACAGTAGTTGTCTTTCAAACTGGAAGAAAAACAACTACTGTTATTTTAACCAGTGAGTGATGTTGAGATTCAAAAATGGTAAATCAATCGGGTTTTAATGATAAAACCAAGGAATACAAATTATTTAAGGCAGCAGTCTTTGGTGGTAGCTTTGCTTCCGATAGAGGCATTGGGTGAGACTCTGATGGAAACTATCAGGTGTTATTAGGCTAAAATAGAAGAGCCTGGCTCGCTGCCTCTTGAAACGGTAGTGAGAAAACATGATATAGGTAGCTACCCTTGATCAGGCTAAAATAGAAGAGTTTGGCTCGCTGCCTTTTGAAATGGAGATGAGAAAATGTGGTGTAGGGGCTACTACTCTTGAAAACCATCAGGCTGAAATAGAAGAGTTTGGCTCGCTGCCTTTTGAAATGGAGATGAGAAAACGTGGTGTAGGGGCTACTACCCTAAAATTCTGCTACCTTAATGAAAATTAGGCGATTTTTATTGGTACCCTTTCCAGGAATACGAAAAAGGTTGTTGCCTTTAAATCCAGGCTGGTTCAATCATTCGACTATGTTCGCAAAACAGTTCAGGAACAGCCATTCAATCAGAAGCTTTGGGCACAGGCAGTAAAAAAACTCCATGAACTGGCAAAGTCCACCAAAGAGACCAGAGGACAAATAAAACTTTTGAACTCCTACCACAAATTTTTGGCACACGAAATAAGTAGCATCAGGGATGCACAAGATTCCTTGACAGACGAAATAACCCATATCAAGGCAGCTCAAGCAAGTTTACAGATAGAAAACTTCAACCCACTTTTTACCAAAGTCAGAAAAGAACTGGGGCAAATGATGTAAAATTATTCGATCTGGCCTGAGGTAACCACTCAGGGACTCTACCAGATTCTTTACAAGGAATTTACCGTGTCATCCGGACAATATATATATCAGCAAGCAAAAATGGCAAATAAAACGCCCATCGAATGGCTCGAATCCACAGGCTGGATTTTAGAGGCTTATGACCTGGCAATAAAGCATTTTGGAATACCAGAGGAAAATCAAGATTATCAGGGTGACTTAGGAAACCCCGACAGATAAGAGAGTAGAAGGCATCATAACAGTAGTTCAATCTTTCAAATTGGAAGAAAGACAACTACTGTTATTTTAACGAGTGAGTGATGTTGAGATTCAAAAATGGTAAATCAATCAGATTTTAATGATAAAACCAATGAACACAAATGATTTAAGGCAGCAACCTCCTGTGGCAGGTTTGCTTCTGGTAGAGGCATTGGGTGAGGCTCTAATGGAAACTATTAGGTGTTATCAGGCTAAAATAGAAGAGTTTGGCTCGCTGCCTTTTGAAATGGAGATGAGAAAACGTGGTGTAGGGGCTACTACTCTTGAAAACCATCAGGCTAAAATAGAAGAGTTTGGCTCGCTGCCTTTTGAAATGGAGATGAGAAAACGTGGTGTAGGGGCTACTACTCTTGAAAACCATCAGGCTAAAATAGAAGAGTTTGGCTCGCTGCCTTTTGAAATGGAGATGAGAAAACGTGGTGTAGAGGCTACTACTCTTGAAAACCATCAGGCTAAAATAGAAGAATCTGGCTCGCTGCCTTTTGAAATGGAGATGAGAAAATGTGGTGTAGGGGCTACTACTCTTGAAAACCATCAGGCTGAAATAGAAGAATCTGGCTCGCTGCCTTTTGAAATGGAGATAAGAAAATGTAGGGGCTACTACTCTTGAAAACCATCAGGCTGAAATAGAAGAATCTGGCTCGCTGCCTTTTGAAATGGAGATAAGAAAATGTGGTGTAGGGGCTACTACTCTTGAAAACCATCAGGCTAAAATAGAAGAATCTGGCTCGTTTCGGTTTGAAACCGGAGTGAGAAAACGTGATGCAGAGGCAGCTACCTTAACGAAAACCGGGCGATTTCTGTTGCCGCCCTTTCCAGAAAAAGGTTGTTGGTTGTTGCCTTTAAAAAACGACAATACAAAGAATGTTTTAAAGGAAATCTCACATAACTCGCTGACTATCAATTTTCCCGCCAAGTTGCGGAAAATAAAAAGACAGGAAGAAGCAGCCCCTTTGATACTATTTGTGTGTTAGTCGAGTGTGTTAAGTCACTTGTCTTGTTAGCTCAAACCGATAAGGGGCGGGAAGTCAGAAAATACTTTATTGAGTGTGAAGAAAGGTGCCATGCCCGAATATCCTCGGCACAAATGCTTTTGAGGTAGGTAGACTTCGGAAACCGTCAGAATGAGTAGAAAGCCTGAATCAAAGCTATCGAGGACGATAAGCAAAGAGCAGAAGCTGAATTGAATGCACTGGAAAAAGAAGGAACCTTGACACTTTTTGGGGATTCTCGAAAAGCCTTGGGGCAACTAGTGAAAAACTATGCGACCCATAAGCAGGTACCAGTGCAGAAGATATATACAAGCAATTCTCTAAGGAAATAAAACATAAAATCAGGAAAGTTTGCTATAGCATCACCCAAAACATACAATTCCCTAAAACCTAAAATGTAAAGGTGTTTGCTTTTTCACTTCTTTACACTATAAACAACTAAATAAAAATGGAGACAGCAAATCTAATGATACAAAGCTTTGGGGATTCAAAAAATGTTTTTACCGAACAGGGCTGGATCAATGCCACAGCTACCCAGATGCCTGTTGAGGACATATATCAACTACTTTATAAAAGGTTTACATATATAAACAAAATCCATCTCAAAACGCCAGGCAAGCGAATACAACTCCCATTGACTGGATTGAATTACAGAAGCGTATGATCTGGCAAAACAAATTTTTTGGCTACCTGCTCATGCAGGCTAAAAAACAGGTAGGTCTGAAAGGCATACTCAGCCCTGTTGTTCACTTTCTTGGGGCTATGCTGGTTCAAATATAAATAAGTATTCAAATTTTTAAAAGGTAAGATAATGGCAGCAAATATTCCAACAACGGAAGACATTCAACACTTAATGAAGGCTTTTGAAGAAACCATCTATGGTAAAATAGAGGCGTTATTTAAAGCTGAAAACAGTGGGTTAGATATATACACAAACAAAAGGATCAAAGAAGAAATGGGAGGGGATATCAGTGATGATACCCTTGCCCGAATGAGGGAAAGAGGAGAGCTTCCAGCGAAAAAAGTGAGCGGGAAGTGGTATTACAAAGGAGCAGATGTACGCAGAGTTTTTACTGAATCTAACTCCTAAACACTCTACTTTAAACCCCTCGTGTTTGTCCATATACAACGAGGGGTAAATAAACGCCTTAATCAGTAAACAAACCTTCGAATTTATCTATTTCCCGTTCGAGAGTATCATCAGTAATACTTGCATAAATTTGAGTAATAGTTTCATCAGAATGCCCGGTCATTTCTTTTAGTTTTGAACGATCAGTTCCCGCATTATACACCAAAGTAGCAAAAGTTTTACGTCCGACATGACTTGTCAAGTGCTTCTCGATACTGGCAAGTTCTGCCATCGATTGCAAGTATACATTATAGTTTTTGTTAGAGATTACTGGAATAAGCTTGTCCTTGCCAGCACAAACAGGGTCATCTCGATATTTATCCAAAATAACTTGCGCTTGCGGAAGCAAAGGAACTTTGGCAACAGTAGAAGACTTTACTCGTTCTTTAATAATCCAAGTACGCTCATTACGTTTAAATAGGTGCTCTTTTTTTAAAGAATCAATGTCTACAAATGCAAGCCCGGTAAAACACTGAAAAACAAAACAATCTCTAATACGATCCATATTAAGCTTATCAGACAAATCCAACTCCATAAGCTTTTTTAGTTCTTCTAATGTTAGTACCTCTCGTTTAGTTTTTTCATCCTTAGGGATTTTGAACTCTGCAATCAAAGGGTTTTTATCCATCTCGCCGAGTTGTACTGCCATATTAATTGCCTTCCGAAAATGCCTTACTTCCCTAATGGCAGTTTCGTGTTTTTTGGGATACCTGATACTACCATCAAACCTGACAGTGGTTTTAGTAGTACACCAATCTACATATCGAATATCAAAACCTTTATAATTATTCTTTAGTAAATCGCTCAAGTGGATATCTTCTTTACCAAACTCATCTTTAAGGAAGAGTTTAAGGTTGTCGATTGTTACTTGTATTCTTCTTATCGTATTAGGTCGCAAGCCACTACGTTGTTTAGACTTCTCAAGAGCTTCTAAAAAGGTAAGTCCTTTTTCTTCTTGCCCCTTGGCAATAGCCTTCAGCTTTTTAAGAACGATCTCTTCATTAGAACTTACAAGGTCATTATAACCACGAAGAATTCTTGTTCTGGTTTGATTAAGTAAACGGTTCTTTTCTTTAATAAATTCACTAGTACCTTTAATAAACATTTGATCGCCGTTTTTTTCCAGTTTGACCACTGGGGGCAGCCACCTATCCATAGGTATTTTAACCTCAGTTTGAAAATCGATCCTTTTTCCTTGGTGAGCAATTCGACAGAAAACTGGTGTTTCACCTTTTTTGTTTGTCTTATCTTTTCTTAATAAAAAACTTATCGTAAATGCCATAATTTTAGTAAGTTTGATGCTTCAACAATGAGTTACCATTCTAGTCATATAAAGTAAAATAAACCATTAGGCAGGTGCTATACTATATAATGACTACTTTAGGTTACCAAAATCATAAAATACTAATTGGTACCTTAAAAGGTGTACTTGATGTTGCGTAAAAATGCATGTAATTGCGGAAACATCAAAATTAAAAACACTGAAAATCAGTTAGTAATAACGTATTGCGGTATAAATACTCAAAGGGTAAATGTTTCAAAAGGACGCGGGTTCAATTCCCGCCAAGGGACGTAAGTTTCTTGTAGTTCAGTAATTTACAGTCGCTTTTGCCTGTTGCCCTTTTATTTCTATGTCAGGCTATATTCTTCCTTCTACACTTGTCTCCAAAACAAACCCTAGAAGTACTGCTTTCCTGATTTTTTATTTTGAAAAACAACATATAAAAAAGTGGTTAATAAAACCTTCAAAACCAATAATAATAACTATATGGACGTTTTTAAAAAACTCATTTATTCATCGCTTAAGTACTGAATCATAAGTAAACACACCTAACTGCTATATATAATTGACTTATTATGAGTAGCTAATTGCCCCGATATGCATCAGTATCCCAAAACTTGCTGCGTTAGCCAAACTGCATTAAGAAGCTACAAAGATTTTTGTCTGTCTCTAAGTTCAGTTTTTTACGAAGTCGGTAACGAGCCATAGTAGTACTACGATAAGATATTCCTAAAATATTGGATATGTCTTGAGTACTTAAGTTGAGGCGTACTAATGCGCTTAAACGGAGGAGGTTGGGAGACAAATCTGCAAATTGTTCATTGAGCTCTTTGTAAAAACGAGGGTGAGTTTCCTCGAAGTAATATTGAAAATTTTTCCAGTCTTTTTCTATCCCTAAACCACGGTCAATAATTTTTTGTATTTTAATAAGCTCTTTTTGCTCATTAGATTCTTTTGTTTTTTTCAGTTCCTTCAGGCTTATTTTGATCTCCTGCAAAAAATTATTCTTTTGTAGAATGTGTAAAGTATGTGACATCAACGACTGATTTTTCAACTCTAATTCTTTTGTCAGGTGTGCTTCTTGCATTTGTTTTTTCTCTAAGTCTGCTTGATGAAGCGCCTTTTGTTGTGTTTGAATAAGTTGGTTTTTACGTAGCCTCAACTGGTATTGCCGGGCAATTACTCCACCAATAATCATTAATACAAAAATGCCGACTAACAATAAGTAATTCAAAAAAGTCTGCCTTTCTTTCTCGATTTCCAGCATTGCTTTTTCACGCTGGTTAACCACCCTAATAGAGTCTTTTTGCAATTGAAAACGATACTGCTCTTCCAACTGAGCTATTTTTCGGGTGTTCTTCCGGTTAAACAAGCTATCAGTTGTTGCTTTGAAGAGGAGATGGTTTTCATAAGCTTTTTGGTAATCGCCCAATTTAGCATAAGTAGCTGATAAAATACTGTAGCCACTCGTTTCAATATCGCCTTTTTTTTTGGCAAGCTCAAGGCCTTTCTCTAATACATGTTGGGCTTTTTGGTACTCGCCACAGTCGTAATAAGTTTGACCCAAAGCGATTTGGCTGGAAGACAAATGGCGATAATTTTTTAGTGAAGTAAAAATAGCCTTGGCTTGGTGCAGATACTCTTGTGATTGATTGCATTGCTTTTTTTTCCGATAAAAAATACCTAAATCCTTGTAAACCAACCCAAGAGATTTTTGATCTCCTATTTGCTGAGCTACCTCAAAAGCTTGTTTGAAATACTGTTGAGCACTATCCGATTTACTCTCTAAATCATAGGTGGCAGCAATGTCCCGATAGGCTTCTACCAGCTCCAGTTTTTGCTCCAACTGGGTGAAAATACGTAAAGCCTTGAAGTAGTATTGCCTGGCTAACCCAAAGTTATTTTGCTCTTGGTATATCACACCTATGTTGTTATAACTTGAAGCTGCCCGGTACTGATTATTCAACTTTTTTGAATGCTTCAAGGCTTTCAGATGGTAGCCTATTGCCTCAGGATAACGTCCTAAGCGTGTCTCTAATAAGCCTAAATTCGTATAACTCACCGCAATACTGAAGGCATCATCGAGGCTTTTCCGAATTTGTAGTGACTCATTGAAATAGTAGGCCGCCTGCAAGTAATTGCTTTGATTGAGGTAAATCAAGCCCATATTGTTGAGTACGTGGCTTGCCCGAAGCAACTGATCAGATTGGCGAAAAGTACGCAACGCACTTTGGTAATGGGCTAAGGCTTTTTTGTATGCTCCTTTACGAGAGTAAATCAAGGCCAGGTTATTATAATTAATACCCACCTCATTCATATATCGAGTGCTGTAATATCTAAAGATGTTGGTAACAATGCAAAGCTTGCTTAATATTCCCCAGGTTTTTATAATTATTCCCCATATTATTGTAAGCATTGGCTACCAAGGTTTTGTCATCGGATTGCTTAGCAAAAGAAAGAGATTTCTTGAAACATTCCAGCGATTTTCGGGACTTCCGCTGGTAGGCGAGATTTATCCCCAAACCTTTCCAGGCAAGATGCAAAGAATGGTAGTCTTTTGCCGCCTGAGCCAGGGGAATCATTTTGTTGTACACCTGCTCGGCCTGGAGAAAATGACCCAGTCGGGTGTAGTTGTACCCTTGATAATAATAAGCCTGACAAATTCCCTGAACATAGTTGTCACGCTTGGCCCAACGCAAGGCCTCAGCCGTAAAGCTGGCTACTTTGAGAGAGTCGGTACGCTGATATTGTGCAGCTAGTAGGTTGTAGGTATCGGCGCGTTGTTGATGGTTGATACTGGTAGTAAGTATTTTTTGAAGAGAATCTACAATGACAGGGGTTTGCGCTTGAACTTGACTAAATGCCCCACAACATAATAGTTTAGTAAACAAGAGAGTGATAAGTGCTCGTGTGTTCATTGGTCTAGCTTGATTGCTTTAATTAATAATGTGACTCAATGATACAAAATACAACTATTTCAATTATTTTCAGATTTTATCATAATATTCCAAATTGTAAAAGTGCTTCATAACAGGAGCTTTCTTTATATTTCTCAAATATGATAGCCTCAAAAAAACAATTTCTTACTTTGTCTAATTATCAAGCATTTAACAAAAATTCTATCTACTTATTTTTCTTATTTTTGGGCAAAAGCCCAACGAAATTAACCTTTACTTTGCCTGCTTAAAAGCTCGATTATCAGACAATAACACACTTAAAAAGTTAGCCTTTACAATGAATGCTGGACATACATGGGGTAAATAAAATATCTACACTTATTTTCACAATCATAGCAACCTCAACTGCAGGTTGGCATTCCTTGGTTTATAGTTTAACCCCTACCCATAAAATATCATCACGCTGTTCAGCTTGATTCATAAAATCATATAAGGCATTTGTTAATTTATTCTTTTGGCGATTAAGCGAAAAACTTTGGTTATGTTTTAGAAAGTCGAGCAAACGTGATGTACCAAATTTATTAGGGGTGCCATCATTTTGATCAACCAAACCGTCTGACCCCATATATAAAGTGCTACCCGTAGGAAGAGATAATGTGTGATTGTTAAATGTTTTTTTTTGCTTGCGAAAACCTCCTATAGACTGACGTACACTTGGAACACGAATTACATCCTCGTTTTTGGGAAGTGTATACAACAGGTCGTGCCTTGCGCCAGCAAATGTTACTTTGGAACACGCTTGTTGGTGCTCAATGGCTAATATTGCTACATCCAAACCAGTATCTATCCTAGAACTTTCACCCTCCGTTCGTTCTTGAAGGAAAGCAACCTGCATTTTACTAAGAATAACCGCAGGATCGATGATTTTCTCTACCTTTACTATTTGGTCTAACACTTTGTGGCAAATCATTGTAGTAAATGCACCAGGCACCCCATGTCCAGTACAATCGCCCACTACCAATATTTGAATATTACTGATCTTAGAAGCCCAGTAAAAATCACCTGATACTACGTCTTTTGGCAAATAGAGAATAAAGCAGTCATTAAAACATTGCTGGAGGTATTCTTTACTGGGTAAAAAAGCTTTTTGGATACGACGAGCTGCTCGAAAACTTTGTTCAATGCGTTCCTTATGCAAAGCCAATGTATTATTCTTTTCTTCTAACATATCTCGTTGCACAGAAATTTCTTCTTTAGAGGCTTCAAGGGTCTCATTCTTAACTTCCAATTCGGCCTTTTTTATCTGGAGTTGTTCATTCAGCTTTTGTTTTAGTTGACGACTACGGTATACATAAATAGTAAAGCCCAACAATACTAGAGCAATCCCCAATACCAACCACAAGGTGCGTTGCTGAAGACGGTTTTGCAAGGTTTGTTGAATAATTTGGGTCTGGAGTTGTTTTTTTTCCTGAACCTGAATTTGTCTTAGTGAATCTTTTTGCTGCTTATATTTAAATCGCTCTTCCAACTGAGCTATTTTTCGGGTGTTCTTCCGGTTAAACAAGCTATCAGTTGTTGCTTTGAAGAGGAGATGGTTTTCATAAGCTTTTTGGTAATCGCCCAGTTTAGCATAAGTAGCTGATAAAATACTGTAGCCATTCGCTTTAATATCGCCTTTTTTTTTGGCAAGCTCAAGGCCTTTCTCTAATACATGTTGGGCTTTTTGGTACTCGCCACAGTCGTAATAAGTTTGACCCAAAGCGATTTGGCTGGAAGACAAATGGCGATAATTTTTTAGTGAAGTAAAAATAGCCTTGGCTTGGTGCAGATACTCTTGTGATTGATTGCATTGCTTTTTTTTCCGATAAAAAATACCTAAATCCTTGTAAACCAACCCAAGAGATTTTTGATCTCCTATTTGCTGAGCTACCTCAAAAGCTTGTTTGAAATACTGTTGAGCACTATCCGATTTACTCTCTAAATCATAGGTGGCAGCAATGTCCCGATAGGCTTCTACCAGCTCCAGTTTTTGCTCCAACTGGGTGAAAATACGTAAAGCCTTGAAGTAGTATTGCCTGGCTAACCCAAAGTTATTTTGCTCTTGGTATATCACACCTATGTTGTTATAACTTGAAGCTGCCCGGTACTGATTATTCAACTTTTTTGAATGCTTCAAGGCTTTCAGATGGTAGCCTATTGCCTCAGGATAACGTCCTAAGCGTGTCTCTAATAAGCCTAAATTCGTATAACTCACCGCAATACTGAAGGCATCATCGAGGCTTTTCCGAATTTGTAGTGACTCATTGAAATAGTAGGCCGCCTGCAAGTAATTGCTTTGATTGAGGTAAATCAAGCCCATATTGTTGAGTACGTGGCTTGCCCGAAGCAACTGATCAGATTGGCGAAAAGTACGCAACGCACTTTGGTAATGGGCTAAGGCTTTTTTGTATGCTCCTTTACGAGAGTAAATCAAGGCCAGGTTATTATAATTAATACCCACCTCATTCATATTATCGAGTGCCTTGTTAATATCTAAAGATTGTTGGTAACAATGCAAAGCTTGCTTAATATTCCCCAGGTTTTTATAATTATTCCCCATATTATTGTAAGCATTGGCTACCAAGGTTTTGTCATCGGATTGCTTAGCAAAAGAAAGAGATTTCTTGAAACATTCCAGCGATTTTCGGGACTTCCGCTGGTAGGCGAGATTTATCCCCAAACCTTTCCAGGCAAGATGCAAAGAATGGTAGTCTTTTGCCGCCTGAGCCAGGGGAATCATTTTGTTGTACACCTGCTCGGCCTGGAGAAAATGACCCAGTCGGGTGTAGTTGTACCCTTGATAGTAATAAGCCTGACAAATGCCCCGAACATAGTTGTCACGCTTGGCCCAACGCAAGGCCTCAGCCGTAAAGCTGGCTACTTTGAGAGAGTCGGTACGATGATATTGTGCAGCTAGTAGGTTGTAGGTATCGGCGCGTTGTTGATGATTGATGCTTGTAGTAAGCATTTTTTGAAGAGAATCTACAATGGCAGGGGTTTGCGCCTGAGCTTGACTAAATGCTCCATAATATAATAGTTTAGTCAACAAGAATGTGATAAGTGTTCGTGTGTTCATTGGTCTGTTTTTTTGATTAATAATATTAAAGAAGCCTCAATAGCATACAAAAAACCACCTCCAAACAGTTTACAGTTTGATTTATCAGGGAAAGCTTATTTTTTGCCCCTGCTTTAGCAAAGATACTTGCTAGGACATTTACCAAAACGCTGTTTGAATAGTTTAGAAAAAGTACTGGCATACTCAAACCCTTGCCCTAAAGCTACCTGGAAAACGGACTCTACCTCTCCACTTTCCAATGCTCGTTTAGCCAATTGTAATTGTACTTCCCGGAGAAATTTGCGTGGCGAGACTCCCAAGGCTGAACGAATTCTTCGGCTCAGTTGCCTTGTGCTTAAACAAGCCAGGGTTGCCAACGTTTCTACCGATAGAGATTCATGACATATATGGTCAGCTATTACCTCTTCTAAATGTTGAATCCACTTACAGTCTCGCCCTTTTACTGGTACAGTTACTATAGCCTGGCAAACAAGGGGTTGCCTTTGCTTTAAATAAAGATTTAAAGCTTGTAAAAAGTTGCCTATTGCTCCTAAGAAAAAAGGGTTGCCATCTTGCAATGACAAGACTTTGGTTAGCCTTGACTTATATTTGTAAAGTACAACAATGAGTTGCCCATTTTTCTCCATCTCAGTCCCTATGATCTTAACCGTTTCCAAATCAATATTGGTAAAGCTTGCTGTTCTGGTAAACTCCCTGAATCGCATATTTTGAGAGGATATTTCGTCAAGTGTAAAGTAGTTGAATCTTTGAGATTTGTTGCCCTCCCTAAGAGGTACATCCAAGTCTATTATTTGTGTGTGTAGAGTAATGACTAAAAAGTGTTCTGACATAATAGTGTTTTTTCGCCTACAAGCAAGTGTAAAATACCGACTAAATATTCATTAGTAAGTTATATTTATGTTGATTTGGTGCTTGTCAACCCAAATTCAATGTAGTAGTGTATAATCAAGTGATTGAGTGATTTACTTGTCCTACAGGAGAGTCTCTAGGCAAAGCCCTCAATAACAGCTTTCAGGCTCAAAGTAAACCCTTGATGCTATTATTGCTTTTTTGGTCATAGTTAAAATGCTACTCTAAATACAAGCTTGGATCATCACTTCTACGAGCCAGGCTCGGAAGATTCAAAACTGTTCTTTCACAAAATAGCTCAGCTAGTGGCGTGTGTTTTCTCAACGCCGCAACTTAGGTCAAGCACTGCAATGGCTCATTTGATGGGCTAATTTTGAACAGAGTTGCTTGTTCAAAATCCTCAGCAAATTAGTTTTTATTATTCATTAATGTTATCCCTGAATACAGGGGTTTTAACAGTATCAAGGTTTACCACGATCTAGCTTATGCTTTGCTCAGAAAGCATTCCTGAATACAATTACACCTTTATTTGCTCACCTTAAAATGTCCTTTTTGGACAAATGATTGTCTTATTTGAAAAAATGAGAGAAATGAATTCAAGGTAAATTTGCAGTGTTCGTTTGTGTAACCTTTTTCATTGATATTTTCATAGTGGATGGTAGTTATTACTCAATCAATTTTTATTTAAGCACTATCAAAGTATGATGAACTTTCAAAGCTTTGAGTTATGAGTCAGAGAAAAATTCAATTTATTTTTAGTCTTTTGTTTTTAGTAAGTTACATTGGTTTACTAGGAATTATTTTGGTGGTAGAGATAAGTGATCATGTTAACATGAAAAAAGGAGCTAACTCTATGATGGGTGAGATAAAAGTATTGTTAGGTGTGCTTACTGGAGGGGTAGGGCAAATTCTAAACTTTTGGTTTCAAGCATCTCAAGACACCAGCCAACAAAACCCAAAAAACACCTAAGAATTTAAGTGCCTTACTTTGAAATAACGTTTCAGAGTTTGTGTAAACTCGTTTTTTGAGTACTGATTACCAGAACTTTAAACGAAAAAGGTACATAAAATGAAACGTTATCTACTTTGAACAGCCCCCCTCTTTTTTATCAAGGAGTTTAGCTTATAAGACCAAAGTACAAATGGTTCTGTGCCTCCTCTTACCTTTAATTATCTCCAAATGTTTGCTACATTGCTTGAGTCACCAAATGCAGTTCCTTTGATTTGCCCTGACGGGTAATGCCTCAAATGTCTTCATATAAAAACCGCCCAATATGAACAATAGCCTGCACTAACGCTTATTTTTACATTGCCTATTCCCTTTACCTTTCTTATTCCATTACCCTTTGATCAATATCAAACCAACACCTCTAGATAAAGCCCTGTAACACCTCAGTTTGCCCCAGGCAGGGCTTATTGTTTTTTATCCCATAAAACCCTGACCTTACAAAAAACCCGGTTTTCAGGGATTTTATTACAGGTTACTTATGAGCAACTTTGAGATGTGGACAATTTGATATGAATGCTCTGTCAAGGCTATAATTCTGAGGACCTTTACTAAATACTTTTGCCCTATTTCATTGCAAAAATTCACTTCACTAAAGTTCCAATCAATGAATATTCAGAAGCCAAAACCTTGACAAAGCTCACAGAAAGATTCATACAAAAGGCGGCACCTGAAAAGCCTCAAAAATAGAGTAGGGATTTATATTAAACTTAATAGGCATGCAAAGCACATTAGAAGAAAAGCTCAGCAAAATAATCAGAGGCAACGGTAATGATTTGCTTGAATACGATATGTCACTGTCAGTATCACAAGACGCCATTAACCATCAACTGGAATGGATTGCCTACCAGAATGAATTCCGCAGTTATGAGTGGCATGTAAAACTGAATAAAAATGACAACCCCAACCTTGATGTAAAAGGAATGGGGGCTCCTTACATTCGGTTTGTAGAAAGCTTAGATGCGCAAAAGGTACAGATTGTCATGCACTTACCTATCTTGAATGGCACATTTACTTACTTTAACTTGAGTAAGTCGCAAGAACAAGGCTCTTTTGTTTATGACAACATATCGCTCAAGGGATACGAGATTTTGCTTACCACAAACCTTAGGAGAATACCAGACAAAGAGGTGGATGCTGACAAGCTAAAAATAAATACCATTGATAGCCCACTGCAGAAGTTCAGAGAAGAAAACCTCAGCATTGAACACCTATTTGTAGACCTAACAAATGCTAAACTTGCCACCGCTCTTCAGATAGATTACCAAAAAAATATACCCCCAGCACTCAAAAAACTACTGGACGAGCAATACGAAGTAGAAAAGCAGTTCAAGCAAATGTTAGAAAAATATGTCTCTTTACTAGCCGAAAGTGAAAATCCTTATGTGTTGGGGCATATTGTAACTGAAGTGACAGAAGACGTGGTATCGGCTACCAGCGATCAAACCACTTTTCCACCCACAGATTGCAACTTTACCATTACAAAAAACCACGTGGCTCCTCAGCTTTCGTCTTTGAACTATTTGATGGTCACTGGTGCCAAAAAACTGCCTGTATCGAAAACAGCTGGTGTATCTATTAACCCAATCATCAAAACCAATCCTAAAAATAAACAAACACCTCAATGCACATTTTTGCTTTCCGAGGAGCTCACATTTTCATCAGTTGCCAAAGGCATTGCCAAATATTTTAACCTGACCAACGAGCAACTCACCCCAAAATTAGAAGCGCAAGGAAAAGTGTCTTACACATTTCGCTACGATATGCCCGTGTATAAAACCGACAAACATGGAACCTTAAAGCTAGACAATGCTGGGAATAAAATCTGGGATAAAAATCAGTCTGGCACCATGTACATTAGCCTAACTCCCAAGATAGGTCGAAGCAACTTAAAGGTGAATACAGCTTCCCCTGATACACCTGATAAAAAAGAGCTCAAAGATGTCTCAGGAGCTGCTTTTACCATTGATTATACATTTATCACCGATGACATCACCTTAAAATACGGGGCTATAGTAGATAGAAGGCTACAGGTTAAAACTACTTGGACGACCGAGCTGGGGTTTGCCCTTGTAAATGGTGCCACTGGTAAAATTGCCTTTTCAGAACCTGTTACTAGCAACCCCTCCCACGAAAAAATAAATGAAAGGACATATCCAGGAGCCATTGCTGGTAAAATCTTCTCTTGGATTATCCCTCCTTTGGGCATAGGACTCACCATTGGAGAAGAAGTAAACAGAAGCATGCAAAGCAATCTTGAGAGCAGGTTGGGGCAGGGTGTAGCCTCTTTTAACTTTGGCTGGAATTCCCGCATTATTCTCCCTGGAATCAAAATAATAGAATATGCTGCCCTAAGATTTACAGCAGAAGGTCACCTCGCACTGGATGCTATCTATACCCAATAAAGTTAAATACCCAAAAAGCGACGATTATGGTGGCTGATTGGACATTGCAAGTAAACGAAGATAAGCTTGGTTGCTTATGTTTTGATGAGCGTTTACGAAAAACATTTTCACAAAAAAAAAAATATTACAACAATGGAAAACACATTATTAACTGATGATGTATCGACTGATACAAAGAAAAGTGTACACAATGTGCATGTACAATCTAAATTTATGGAGCATCATATTGCCGGCAGTAAAACAGATGGCGGTCATAGTTTAGAAATAATAAAAGACAGAGATGGCAATCGGTATTTATTTGCCATTGGTAACAATCAATCCTTTTATGCATTTATAGAAGACGCCAGCACCCATGCTGGCTGGGTGCTGGTTGACTTGATGAAAGGAATCACCAGTTATGAGATCAAGGCGTTTGCGGCAATCAAAGATAGCTTTGGTCGCCCAACTGTTGTGTTAGGAGCCTCATTTAAAAATGACCCTACTAAGCGCTCTGTTGTATTGTCTACTTCCGATTTCTCGGCTGATGATAACCCAGATAGATGGTTGGTTCACGATGCTTATCATTTTACCAATATCACCCATATTGTAGCAGGACATGACGACCAGGACAACTTGAATGTAGTAGTGGCTACCGAGTCGTTGCCCACCCAAAACCAAGGAAAAGACTTTATTGCCCAAATCCAGCTTTGGATGGTAAATATGGAAACTTATAATAAAACCTGGGGATGGAAGGCACTGACTGTACCCATGGACATTGAAAAAGTTTTAAACCTCCAGTTGGGCAAAATAGATGATTTTTTGGGATATGGCGCGTACATTTTTTACCAAACTATGGGGCAAAACAATGGGGTATTTATAGATATTCCCTCCTGTAGATTTCATGCGTCTATTGTAGGAAGCGATCAAGCCAGTAGTATTTTTGCTTTTAAAAATGAAGACGAAACCACGGATTTGATCATGGCTGCCAACAATCTTTTTATGTTGTCGGCAAATCATCAAACTGGGAAAAGAAGTCGTAAAAATTTCGAAGAAAATAAGGTAATTATTAGCCCTGACTTACAAACATTGTCTGGCAACATCAAACAAATAGCGGTTGGAAAAAACCCGGACAACAAGCAAAGAGTCTGGCTACTTGATACTCATAGTAACCTGTATTTCTCTGATTATACTGACGAAAACAAATGGACTACCTTACAATTATTTGAGGAAGGCATAGGACACTTTACAGTTTATCAGGATAAGATTCAAAACACAAGCGAAATTTTCTATATCACCAATGACGATGAGTTGTATCATAAGTGGATGGATAAGGTGACTACCTTGTGGTGCACACAAATGATAGAGATTACCGATTTGAAAAGTGTGATTAGTACCCATGCTTATGGCACCAATGTAGTATTTACCGATGAGCTTGGCTTGCCAGTAAACGGACAAACCTGTGAAATTACCAGTTCTACTTTGACTAAAGTCACAATCAATGGAGAGCATCTGTTCTTAGACCACAAGCCTACCACTATACAAAGCAATGCCCTTGGTCAAATCAGTATTACCATTAGAGCCAATGATTCGTTGCTGGCTCCTACCTTGTACCTTACCGGAGATTTTACGCAACAAAAAATGGTGATTGATCCTGGGTCGGATGTAAAAAACAAGCTCGTAAACCTTGCCAATGAAGCCAAGGATTTTCAAGAGTTTAAAAAACTTGTGGCATCTTTTACCAAAGAGGTAGACGATAACGATCTAAAAGCCCTTTACCAAATGATTAAGCAGGGGGGGGTAATAGAACAAAAAATAGCTGAGAAAAAACAGGGGCAACAAAAAAGAGATGTTATAGAAACCACCAATCTTTACACACCTGATACAAGTGGGGTTTATTATGCAGACCCTGTGTACAATGCTACTACAATTGCCGACCTTGGGCTTGAAGGGCACGCCTGGGGAGCCAGTATAAATAAAAATGGACAGTTGACTTACCTTGATACTGATAATAGTACGGTACAGCTTGCCATTCAAGAAACCAGTGGCAAAAGAAGCATTGATCTAGGGGGGGAGCTACGTAAAGCAGGACATTTCATAGGGGACGTCATTGAGTTTTTAGGCAGAAAAATAAGAGAAGCTGGCTTTTTTGTAATCCACATAGTGAGAGAGGGGGTAGAATTTGTGGTGGGGCATCATGTTTACTTCTTTGATACCCTGGAACACTACTGGAAGGTGGTCACAGGATTTGTTGCCAAATTTTGGGAGGCATTCAAAGAATTTGTTGCCTTTGCTTTCAATCTGGAAAATTACAAGAATGCTGCTGCCACCATTAAACACCAAATGAACGCATTGTTTGATGGAGCCTCTGACTTTGTAAAAGAAGTTACTCAAAATGTAGATGATAAACTGGATGCACTCAAAGCTAAAGTAGACCATTTTTTTGGGCTTACTTCAGAGGACTTGGACGCGGGAAAAGCGCTCAAAAATCCAAAATTTCATGGCGTTGATGTATTAGGCACGCTGGGATACCTGTTGTCTAACCCTGCAACTAACATTATACCACACCTGGGCAAAGTGATTCTCCAGGAAGGAGAAAGCCTCATAGAGCACCTCCTGCAAAATGTGATGTCTAATAAACTTACCGCTGACGATTGGGAAAAGCTGGGAGAGAATATCAAAAACAGGTTTGAAAAAGATTTTGGCAATTTATCAAACAATGACTTCAGATCTATGCCGCTGAACCATTTGATAAACGACCGGGGAATGTTAATGCACGAGATAGGGGAATTGATGAAAACAGTTCAACAAACCCATACAATATCTCCAAAAGCCATTTTAGACCTGGTGAAGAAAGTCATTGGCACCGAAGTGGATCAATTGGTAGTAGCCATCAAAATATTGGTAGATGAGCTGAGTGCCTACCTGGTTGGTATGATTGAGGGTTTCAAAGATGACCTCAACACCCCTATTACCATTCCGGTTATTTCGGCTTATTTTGGGTTCAAGCTTCCCTCTTTATTAGACATAGTGGTCTATCCTATGGCAGTGCCCGTGGCACTGATGTTGGAGTTGACCGTAGGGAAAGATGAAGCGGAAGAAATATTAAAAGCTGGGGCTAAAAGTGCTTTTTTTTCTGAGTTTGATAAGGTATTGCTGTTAGCAGGTGACGCAAAAAATAAAACACAACAAAACCTAAGCAAAAGAAGTGTAGAGGCAAATGGAGATACCAAAAAAGAAGAAATAAAGGGCTCTCTTAAGAACTATCTTTTAGTGGGGTCTATTATTGGTGATTTTTGTCTGCCTATAAGGTCAATACTTGAATTTGTTGTAGACATTGCCCCAAAAGAAAAAATGCGTCCAAGCTCAGATAAACTCCCTGTTGTCGGACACCTCAAGCCAAGCACTGCTATTGACTTTTTGATAGCTATGCTCAGTCTTGTAGAGTCAGCCTGTAGTTTTCCAATGTGGGAAGGAAAGTTTCCCAAGGTAGAGGAGAATATGTCAGAGAAAGAAAAAGACAAGGTTAAACGCGAGAGAATTACTGTTATTAGTGAACTTGCACTATGGTCGGCATTAGTAATAGAAACCGGAGCGAAAATAGGCAAAATAGGATGGCACAAATCTAACGTACTTTACAAAAAGTATCACGCAGGTAATACAAAACGCATAGAAAAAGCAGAAAAAATAGAAAAATATGTGAGTTTAGCACTTACTATTGCTGATATAGTCACAAACTCAGCCCAAGTTGTCCTCACAGTTTGGAAATCTGTTGAAGAAACCAGGGATATTAATAAAGATTCTGTGGAGGATAAATCTACAGAGAGGGTAGAAATAGGACTTTCAGCATTTGTAAATGTAGAACAAGGGGTCTCTGGCATCTATCATGGTATAATGGAAATTGCTGATTACCTAGGGATAAGCGCAGAAAAAGATAGTTTAGTTAATATCATAGCTGCTAGCATTGTTCTCGGAACAAATTTCCTCACCACTGCACTGGAAGCTGCAAGAATAAGCATCTCAGAAAAATCCGATATCGGAATAAAAAATAAAATAGGCGGTGGCAATAAAATGTAACGCTTGCTGCACTAAGCGCTTGAAAAGTAGTGCAATGTATACAAGTATACACGCCCTATTTTCAGGATAAACCATGGCTTGTCGGCTCCTTATGCGCCAAGTAAATAGGGGCTGGCAAGTTTATTTTTCAGGTATTGTACTCAAACAGGCTCACAAATACCATCATTTTTACCCGCTTTTCTTTTTCCAATAATCAAAAAACAGCCTCATCATAAGTTATGAAATACCATGCCAATGATTTTTATATTCGTGTAGCCCCAAATAGTGGGTATACCCTCAAAAGTGGCAGTTACACCATTCACAGTTTTTCGGTAAGCTACGGACAAGACCCTCATGGCGAAAACCATGCAGGCCTTACCAAGTCTTTTGGTAGTGATGGAAAGCTTTCTTTTCGGGTAGGGCGCCACGGCTCTAGCGAGGTAGCCCATTGGTTTGCAAGCAAAGTAACTGCCTCAAATACTACTTTTAACCACACCCCAGGCAAGCTCAACTTTGCTTTTGTAGGTGCCCTTACACTTACCTTGGCAGGGGGGCGTTTTGGCAAACAAGCCAACACTTTTACTTTTGAGAACATTGCCATGGCCCAAGGGCATTCGGGAAGCTCAAATAACTGGTGGTTTGGCGGAATATATTGCGAATATATCAGAGCCAACATGGTTAACTGCAATAGCTTAGGTGAATGGAGAGAGAAACTTCCTTGCCACTTTTCAAGGGGAGGCAATGCAGCAAATGTAGTAGATGTTACCCCAGCTAACTTTTTTATTTAAGTAGCAGCAAAACTTACTCCTGGCTCAGGCTAGGTAATGCTTTTTCGAATAGCACAAATCTTTAATTGCCCGCTTGTAAAACCACCACAAGTGAAGGGTACCTATTGTATTTAAACACTTTTACCAGCTTTTCTTTTTTCCAATATTTTTTTAAAAAAAACATCGCCATAAGTTATGAAATACCATGATAATATCGTTTACATTCCAATCGCCCAAAATAGTGGATATACCCTCAAAAGCGGTAGCTATACTGTCAAAAGTTTTTCGGTAAGCCACGGACAAGACCCCAACGGCGAAACCTACGCAGGTCTTACCAAGTCTTTTGGCAGTGATGGAAGGCTTTCTTTTCGGGTAGGGCGCCATGGCTCCAGCGAGGTAGCCCATTGGTTTGCAAGCAATGTACCTGCTTCGCATACTACTTTTAACCACACCCCAGACAAGTTAAACTTTGCCTTGATAGGTACCCTTAAGCTCACCATGACAGGAGGAGTATTTGGTCAACAAGAAAACACTTTTACTTTTGAGAACATTGCCATTGCCCAAGGGCATTCGGGAAGCTCGAATAACTGGTGGTTTGGAGGCTCAGGTTGCCAATATACTGGAGCCAATACCGTTAGTTGTATCGGTTTTTGCGACCAAAGCTTGAAGCTTTCTTGCCATTTCTCAAGAGGAGGCAATCGCGAAAATGTAGTAAGTACTGCTCCAGATGGCATATCTTCTTGGCTAGGCAACTTGAACGACTCGCTACACCTCGATCAAATTACGATGCCAGGTAGCCACGATGCGGGCATGTCGTCGTTGCACCATTGCAACCCTGCTCTTTTGGCCGATACATACACCCGTACCCAAAGCCTCTCGGTAGGGGGACAAATGGCCTGTGGTGCAAGGTACTTTGATATAAGGGTAGATTACGACCACCATAACTTGGTCACTTACCACCGCAACGGTAGCTTTGGTTGCAATGGTCAAAGCCTTAAGGATGTCTTAGACGAAACCGTGTCCTTTTTAAATGCCCACAGAACCGAAACAGTGATTCTTAAATTTTCTCACATCCGTAACCACGGTGATGACCATAAGTCGGCAGAAACCAAAGCCAAAATTGATGGGTTTCTTAACAATTATAACCAAGCTATTTATACCAACCATCGTATCAATGTAAACTTAGCTAAAGTATCTTTAGGAGAAGTCAGGGGCAAAATGATTTTAGTCTTTGACTATCCTGAATACATCAACCCTGCTACTGGGCGCTTCCGTTATCAAGACAGTGACAAGGTGCTGCCCAACCTTGCCGTGTTCGACAAATACTCAAACTCTGCCACATACAATGACATGAAAGTAGATCAGTTGAAAAAATGGAGCCAGCACGCAGGACCTGGTCAAGGAATATTCTTTTTATTATCTTGGACTTTGACTTCTAACCACCCCCCAAGTACCGGTAGCATTAAATCTTTGGCCAAGCAAGCCAATGCTGGTTTGCCCGAAGTACTCAAGGAACAGATAGTACGCCAAGGATGGCAACGCCCCAACATTGTCTATGTTGACTTTGTAAATCGTATAACCAACCAAGCCATCGTATCTCTTAATTTCAATGGAAACCTACCATTAAAATGAAATAATCAGTCACCACACTTGAGGCACCTATAGCTCTTGTTCAAAATCATTTCCCTGCTTGATTATCAATACCAATTGGTAACATTGCAGGGTTATTTACAATTACACCACTGCATTTTTAGAAAGGTCAAGCCACCGAAAACTGCCTCATTTGCAATGCCCTGACTACCAACCCCACTACATTTTTTACTCCAAATTTGTTGAATAGTTTTTTACGATGGGTTTCTACTGTATGAATACTTACAAATAGCCTGTCAGCAATTTCCTGAGTAGTGTATTCTTTCAATATTAACTCTAAGACCTCTTGTTCACGGGGGGTAATATTTACTTGCCCGTCTATTTTAGGTTTGGCCACAAAATTTCTTTTTCTTTTAAGACCATCCAACATAATTTGCGTGACAAAACTATCAAAATAGTACTCTTGCTCCCAAGTAGCCCGAATGGCATGGCATATTTCTTTACCTGAAACTATTTTACGTAAATAACCATTTACCCCTAATTTTAAAAGGTACAAAATATAATCTACCTGGTCGTATGTTGTCACTGTGATGATTTTTATACTAGGATACTGTTTTTTTATAAGTTGAGTGCACTCCAAGCCATCCATCACGGGCATTCTAATATCCATTAAAATAATATCTGGAAGTTTTGGGGTGCTGGCTAATTGGTCGAGCAGGTCTTGTCCCTGCTCAGCTTCCAAAATAACTTTCAAGTCTTGATTTTGCTCAATTACGAAAATCAATCCTTCTCTAAATAAACGGTGGTCGTCAACAATGCCAATTTTAATAGGATTCATAAGAAGTTGTTTTTTTATTTAGAATAACATTTAAATTTCTAATTGTAGTGATGCTTGAAAACCCAACCCAACTGCAGACTGAAACTCAACTTGTGCGTTCATCAACTTGGCTCTACCGATAATATTTTGCAAGCCCATGCCTGATTGTCTGGTTATTTTTTGAGTTTCTAGATCAACCCCTACTCCATCATCTTGATAGTTTAACTTCAGATGTCCTGACTTATATGCAAGAACAACCTGAATATTGTTGGCTTTTGAATGCCTAATTGTGTTATTGATCAACTCATGAATAATACGGTATAATCCCAATTCTTTTTCAATGTTTAAACGCTCGAAATCATCGTAGTGGAATTGAATTTTTAACTGGTGAGTATCGCGAATATTGTCAAATAGTTCATTAAGCGCGCTTAGTAGTCCAAACCTTTCCAGATGTTGAGGAGTTAAGTTATACGCAATAATTTTTAGGTTTTGATTTGCTACATCTATCAGGTAGTTTATCTTACTAGCTACGCTATGAAGCCCTGATTTATCCATTAAATGATCGGTATACAACTTGATCGTAGATAATACGATCCCCAATTCATCATGCAGATTTTGAGCAATACGCTTTCTTTCGCTTTCTTGTGCCTGACTAATAGCCAAACGTAATTGTTGCTGTTGCCCCCCTCTAAGCTCTTTTATGCGAAGCTGTAGTTGGCACAGTTTCTTTTGATACAAAAAAATAGTAATTACAATTAGGGTGCTACTAATTCCTATGCTTAGCAGCCACACAAAGTCTACCTCTTGAAATGGCCAGGCAAAGTAAAGGCAAATCATCATGACACTTTGTGTGGGCTGCGCCATACTTGTTTTAGCATGGTTGCCTATTTGTTTTTGTTGTAGCACTAAGCCTTGTTGAAGTTGCAGTCTTAGGTTAGAGAACTTGAACATATCTTTTTTAAGGGTTGATTTTGTATAAAATTTAGGATAGAAATAGGCAAAAAATAGCTTTTCGCTTTGGAGATGGTTTTTCATTTTGATTAGTAAAAACAGAAAAGTATAGTATTTTCAAGAGAAACTAGAGTACTAGCATCTGTTTGTTGTACAAGCAAAAAAACCGTAGGGCTTTAGCCCAGTCTCAACGTAGTTAATCTTTGCATAGTAAATCATAGATGGCTTAATTTCAGGATATATTCACTACTTCACTTTCGTGACTGTGGTTAGCCTGCCAACTTTTCTCCCTCTAAGGATGCTGAGCGGCTTACTAAAGCTGGGCTAACCTCCAATGCTACTCACTCTCTTACCCTGACCCGATACAGTGTAAAAGAAACATTTACTATGGAATAAACATCCAAACAACTAAAAAACCAGTTATCACATATTATAGCATTCATAATGTTTTGAAATATTATATAAAACCAAAATAGTCTAAAACATAATTGACTATAACCAAATCTATATTTATAAGGCTAATCAAGCAAAAAAACCTGTATATTAAATGTCAACAAGTTGTTTTTGTGCAAATACATTAAGCCTACAATAAAACAGTAAACACCTTATTTTCAACAATTTATTATTAACATTCAATCTACATCAACTAATTTTGCTATTATTGTTCAATGGGCAAAGCGAGGTGCATAGTTTTTAGCTTAACCTTAAGGAAAGGAGGTAACTGACAGAAAAACTTGTGGCTATTTTTCATATTTCCCAATCAACTAGGCATTTGCCCTTCTGACTGAGCGTATTTTTTTACAACCTATACCCAACTAAAATGGAACATGTAGAAAATACAAACGTGAAAAATATTTTGAGTAATTTGAGAAAACTACAGATTAGATGTTAGGTTCTATGGAGCGTTTAGTAGGGGCTTCTGTACTCAGGTATTACAAACACTGGAGCACCTGAACAATACAATTCTGACTTCGTAGCTTGGTTTTATCACGCAACTCTTTGCTTGTTGCTCTTTTAATAGTCAAAAAGATAATGGTTTTGTAAAAATAGCTCCATTCAAACTACCATCAGGGCTATGTGCTACTTTGATGTAGCCTTGGCTTCAAATAAAGCTTTTGGGATATTTTGATTAAACTTGATGTCCTCAGCTATATCTTCTACCCACTTTTCGTCCAACACCTCCCCTTTCCAGGTTGCCTTGGTATACTTTCTATAGGCAGGAATCATCACACCATCAATGCTTTTATAAGTAACCCGCATAATGAGTGGTTGCTTTACCACATTATAGTCTACCACAGTAAAAAGCTTCTTCTTGTCGGTTTATCTAACAATCTTCCAAATTCGATAGAAGTAGAGTTGTTTTCTATGCCATAGTGCTCCTACTTTGGAGGCATAAAAAAGTGAGTATGTAGCAGGAGATAAAACCCATGTTTCGCCCAAATCACCAATGCTTATTTGAGGGGTTGACATATATAAAACAGGTGCTCTTGCCGAAAACTTGTCTTGACTACTCGCTACCAGCGGCAACACCAATAGTAGTATGATGTGTAAGTGAAGTATTTTGGTGGGTAAAGGTGTTTGAATAAAGGAACCTACCCAAGGCTTTTAGAGAAATAATACCTTTGGTGCCCTTTCGGGAAATTATCAATGGTGCCTACCAGATTGTAACCTTGCTTGAGATAAAAATCTTTTGCCTGAAAATCGAAAGTATCGAGCATTGCCAGGGTAGCTCCTTTAGCTTGAGCCATTTGTTCTATATGGGCCATTAGTTGACCACCAATGCCTTGGTGACGGTAATCTTCTGACACCCAAAGCACTTTTATCTCTAGTCCGTTCCAATAGCCAACTCCACCCAAAACACCTCCCAATGTGTTGCCGTTGTTGTCTGTAGCGACAAATTCCAGTGGAGTCCACAAATCAGCCAGGGCAGGTACTTGCTGCAAATTGTAAGCATTCACCCCCTCTAACACATGTTGGATTTGTTCGAGGGTGCAGGGGGTAATATGGATTGGGCTCATTTGGTTAAAACCATTTTTTACTTTTAAAATACAACAAGGGCATCACAAAGCTAAGCACAATGCCCAGCAATGCCAGCGGATAACCATAACTCACCTTGAGTTCGGGCATGTTGGTAAAATTCATCCCATAAATGCCTGCAATAAGGGTGGGCAACGAAATACAAACCGTGATGATAGTCAGTATTTTAAATATGTTGTTTTGCTCCAGTTCTATCTTAGAGTTTACATTGATTTTGAGGTCATTGATTCGCTCAAAATTATTGGCAACGTGCTCGGCTATTACGTTCAGGTCTTTGATTTCGATGGAGAGTTTAGATACAATTTTGTCATTTTCAGAAAATCGTTTCCTTAGCAAAAGAATAATGCGTTGAAAGTTAGAGACTGCTTCACGAATAAGGAAGTTGTTGAAGTTATTTTTGGTGAGCGCATCTAAGTCTTGTTCAGTAAACTGCTTGGGTTGCAAGGTATCATAAAAGGTGTTTTTGATTTTATCTGAAATAGACTCTACTACATCGGCAAAGTAGTCGGTAATCACGCCTACCTGAAAAACAAACAACTCTTCGTGCGAATTGAATTGAAGTCGGTCAAAATCGTAGCGGTATTTGGTGAGCAGGTTGATAGCTTCTTCCATGCTTGCCGACATAAAAGTAAAAAAAATATTGTCTTTGATAATAATGTGCATGTTTTGCTCTTCCATGAGACTTTCGGCAGCATAAGAGGGCACTGTAAAAGTGATAGACAGTTGGTTGTGTAAATCCATATAATGCGAGCTGATCTCTATGTCTTCTTTTTTATTAAAGACTCCTAAATGCAATCCATATTTTTGAGCCAAACTTTGTAATTCTTCTTGGGTAAAGTCAATCAATCTGATATTAAAAATTTCGGCAGAAGATGCCTCAATATCGTCTACTGATGCTACCTTTTTTGCCCTAATGTCTTTGTAAAATACTTCTATCATAGGTATTGCTTAATTGCAAGGGATAAAGTTAAAAGTTAGCAAGGGCTTTTCAAAGGTGGTTAATATTTAAAAACTTGGTTTCATGGATAACTAACAGGAGCAAGCCCTGAAGTATGGCTCCCCCCTGTTCTATAAAGTCAAAGAAAATCAATCATACACTTCTTTACTCTTGCTCTAGACGAATAGCCTTAGGAAACAAGATGTTGTTTTCCAGATGTATGTGTTGGTGCAGGTCTTGTTCAAAATCTTGTAACTTGGCATACAAAGCTTTGAAGGTGTTACAGGCATTTGCTGGTGGTGTATACTTGTTACTTAGCAAAGCCATTTTTTTAAAAGTATCACCCGCATTTTCGTGTTCATACTCCATTACTCTAATAGGATTGTCTACAGTAACAAAGGGAGGCGGTGGGGCTTTGCTGCTGTTTTTTTGTGTTTGTAATAGTTTTTTTACAAACGGGAACAGTATACGCTCTTCTTTGTCCATGTGTTGGATAAGTTCTTTAGACACTGCCTTCAATAATTGGTTGATTTCTATTACTTCGGGGTGTTCATTGCCATGTACCTCAGCCACCTTGGCGGCATATTCCAAGAGTATCGGAATATTATCTGTAACATAGGTATGGTGTACGTTTTCGATGTGGTCT